>CALJIQ010000430.1 GCA_937973995.1 uncultured Saprospiraceae bacterium | reverse complement strand
AAAATCTGCGAAATCTGCGATTCAAAAACGTACCTTTGCAATTTTCTAAAATCCAACATCGGTTAAATAGATTGGAATTTTGTTTCGTGATTTTTAATCACATAAGCATACATTAGAAATGTCACATTAGTTTTGCTCGCCGCCTTCGGCGTCTCGCAAAAGGGTTCTTAGGAGGCGTTTGCCAGCGAAGCAGATCAATAATTAGAAACGTATGTTCTAGAAACTTTGTGGACTAATGTGAAAAAACTTATGTGACTAATGTGGTTAAAACTACAAGTATAGCAACATGAAAAAGCAATCCAACGCCAACTATCCAATCCAACCAAAGTGGAAAGACACGGTGGACCGATTAAACAAAATAATCATGACGTATAATATTGCGACCCTACCTGGAGATGGAATCGGTCCAGAAGTAGTGGAACAAGCAGTGAAAGTTTTAAAAGCCATCGGCGAAAAGTATGGGCACAATTTTGTGTTTACTTATGCACCTGTGGGGGCAACCGCCATTGACCAAACAGGAGAACCCTATCCTGCAGATACACATAAACTGTGTATGAATTCCGATGCCGTATTGTTTGGTGCGATTGGCGATCCTAAATATGACAATGACCCAAAAGCCAAAGTACGCCCAGAGCAAGGTTTATTAAAAATGAGAAAGGATTTGGGCTTGTATTCTAACATCCGCCCAATTAGTCCTTTTAAATCTTTATTGCATCGCTCTCCGTTGCGTCAAGACTTGGTGGATGGAGCAGATTTTGTAGTGATTCGAGAATTAACAGGCGGCATTTACTTTGGACAAAAAGGACGATCAGAAGATGGAAATGCTGCCTTTGATACGATGTATTATACAAAGGACGAGGTACGAAGAATCGTTACTTTAGCATTTGATTACGCTCGAAAAAGAAGAAATAAATTAACAGTAGTAGATAAAGCTAATGTTATTGCTTCCTCTAGATTATGGAGAGAAACGGTGCAAGAAATGGTAGGCGATTATCCAGATGTAGCAGTGGATTATTTGTTTGTGGATAATGCAGCTATGCAAATTATTCAATGGCCTAAGCAGTTCGATGTCATCGTAACGGGCAATATGTTCGGCGATATTTTATCAGATGAGGCGAGTGTGATTACGGGTTCGTTAGGCTTATTGCCTTCTGCTTCTATTGGTACACACACGGGAGTATTTGAACCTGTACACGGTTCTTATCCACAAGCGGCTGGAAAGAATATAGCGAATCCGTTAGGCACTATTTTATCGGCTGCTTTATTGTTAGAATTAGGATTGAATTTAGTAGAGGAAGCAAAAGCAGTCCGAGAGGCAGTGGATGCTTCTTTATCCGCAGGCGTTGTTACAGAGGACATTTCGGAAGGTGAAAAAGCTTACTCGACTTCTGAGGTTGGGGATTGGTTAGCGAAACAGGTGTTGAGTGGGGTGGCTGTTTGAATCTAAATCGCAGATTCCACTGATTTGGAATTGATTTCGCAGATGAGATTTTTAGGACAGTCATGATTATTGCAGATGTAGCGTACAAGGCACATCTGCAATAATCTTTAAAATCTACATTAATCTAATCAGCGAAATCAATTCTGAATCGGCGAAATCTGCGATTCGGATTCAGAAAGCAAACTAGGCGAAGGTATAATCACTTCTAATTCTCTAAGCACCGTTCCATTCTTCATTCCCAAACTACGCTGCTGCGGCGTATTCCCAAAAGCAAATTCACAATACTTTCCACTTCCTGCACAAGTCCGTAAAGCATCATATAGTTTCCAATACCCATAGTAATCTACGGCATTGGTTTTTGTAATGCGCAAAGCTCGTTTAGCGGTATAATTTCTAATGCCACTATCAAAAGTCTTATCCACACAATAGGTTTCATTGTGCCCTGCGCTGATGCTATTTGCTGCATCCTTATATTGAATTAATAAATTTCTTTGCGGGGTATTGGTAGCGGTTTCAAATACCTTTCTACCCAATTCATCTCCTACTACATAGTCATTTTCATGGACTAATACTAAGAGCTTTAAATCGGTCGGTAAATTGGAATAAGTATCTAATCTTCCTGCCTTAAAGAGACCTGTCCCTGGCGCACATAAAAAAATGCTTTTGGGTTGGGGAATATGATGTTCTTTCAAATGTACCGTTATATCTGCCGCAATTGTCCCTCCATAAGAATGCCCTACGATGCTAAAATTATCTAGAAGGGGGTTAATGTGTTGGTCACTTCGCAAAGTATCTAATGCATTGTGAATAGCCGTCACTACATTTTTAGCAAACTTTTTCGGCTTAGGCGAAGTCATGTTTCTTTGATAACGCGGATAAATCACAATATTCCCTTGCCTCACCAAATGCCGAATCCACTGCCCATAGATCATAGGATTATACCCACCATATCCATGCAGGAACAAAATTACGTCCGCTTCAGCAGGTCGAGGTTTCGCAGGCTCAAATAGCCAATAACCATCTTGTTTTTCCGCATAATCATATACCACTACGGAATCATGTTGATAGGTAGGACTACCAGGACCGGTAGCAGGAGGAATAAATAATTGACCAAAGCCTACTATTGGAACAAGTAATAAAGCAACTATAAAAAAATACCATCTATTCATAAAAGAAAATCCTTGTTTAAATCTGTACTCTGTTCTGAATAAATAAAACCCCAATTATCAATTAGACCCTTTGGCTATAGCTATAAAATACTTTCGTAAAAAAGGTCTTTATCAAGGAAACATAGCAGAGACACCTTTTGTAGGTCTTGCCAACAAAACAGGTGCAGCAAGGGCCTACCAAGCATTTGATGTATCTCTTACCTCTTATAAAAAAGGACAATTAAAAGATACCAATGGACAAACTTGGACGGTAACAGAAGATTATCTTCAAGCACCCAATCAGCAAGGCTTGGAACGCTTACCAGCCCATAATATATTTTGGTTTGCTTGGTTTAATAGCTATCCGAATACTCTTTTAGTGAAATAACACCAACCCGCAACTCGTTCACCCGCATCACTCCACCATAAACAAAGCATTACTCATCAAGAATTGTCCACCTTCCCAAAAGGCTCGATACAAGGGATTATCCACCAAATAAATCACATTCCCTCTACCTAGAGATTGATGGGCAATAACTACTGATTCTTTTACCTTGCCTTTAGCCTGAGTGCCTACAAAACCTAGCGATAAAGGTTGATCGCCCACATATCCGACATTCCAAAATTTATCACTTATTTCATAAGAAGTACTTCCCGATTTTAAAGCAAAGTAAGTATC
>CALJIQ010000429.1 GCA_937973995.1 uncultured Saprospiraceae bacterium | reverse complement strand
GTAAAATTATGAAAGTGAACTAATTGTTTATTTGTGTAACTGTTTATTCGTTTACAAGCTATACTTAGATAAACAGTTCAACAAATAAACAATTAAACAGTATTGTAAAATCACTTTTTTATCCCGTTCCAAGTATAACTTGACTTACTACTAAGGAAAGAATTTCAATATCGGACATTTTATTAGAACTACCAATTTTCAAAAAACTGGCAGTTCTAATAAGACTTCGAGAAAGGCAAGTTATGCCTTGTCAATTAAAATTTCCCATTTAATTAATTATGGATGCGCAATAGTGGGTACTATTGTTGCTAACGTACATTATTATTAGCACCTTGCAACAAAATTATCTAGCCTCTTTTATATTGTCCTTCCCCTGACAATCCTTATACTTGCTATTTGATTCAATTTTTATAAATTATTGATAGCCAGTTTTTTATAAATTATCACATAACGGTAAAGGTCTTTGTTATCTTTTTGTGATACTTTCCCCAGCACTCTCTCCTAATTTTGTGTCTGTAATTTTTACACAACTTTAAACCCGCAGTCAACATGAATAAGGTTTTATTATTTCTCTTGCTCCCCCTCCTTCTTATAGGATGCATTGGAGATGATATAATCCTCGACACGGTAGAAGAGCAACTTCGTTTTGCCATGATGGCAGACTCCATTGCCGTAGGAGATAGTTTTCAAACTTTATAAACTAACTTGTTATAACACTCAATGTACATTTAAGAATCATTTAGATTGAACCAATATTTAATCGCATAAAAGCTATTGGATATGGGGAATAGGAACGGCTTCGTATAGTATTCTATCACTTAACTATACCTGCTGTCAGCATGCCATATCTGTAGCTATAACCTTAATACCTAAAAATTTTATTATGCTAAACTTTACTGACCTAAGAAAAGTTACCTCAAATCTCCCCAGATGGAGGTTTAGTACAGGGGCAAGATGGCTATTGATACCTATAGCCTATTTACTAGTATTAACGACTTCAATTGCACAAGTAGTAATTTCGGAAGTATATGCTAATAATACTTTCACCTTACAGAATAATGGAAATTCATCAGCGGATTTATCTAGCTACTGGATTTGTGATTTTCCTAGCTACGAGAGATTATCTTCTCTAACAGTGGAGTGTGGGTCATTGAATTTGGGAGCTGGCGCTTCTGTAACACTTTCTGGATTTTCCATTTCTAATAGTGAGGGTGAATTAGGATTATATACTACTAATTCATTTGGTAATTCAAATGCCATTAGAGCGTATGTAGATTGGGGGTCCAGTACGGGCGGCAGAGCTGGTGTGGCAGTATCTGCTGGTATTTGGACGCAAGGTGACCAAGTGAGTGCATTTGGTAATTCGGAGTCCCTTCAATTTGATGGGGAAGGAAATAGTGTAGGTGATTGGTCTATTAATGCCAATCCAGTAATATGTCCTGCCGAGATGCCTACTGCACCAGCCAATACAGCAAGATACAGAGTGACTTTTGATGCTTTTTGGTCAGCTCAAACTCATCCAACTGACTTCCCTGGGAGTAGTGCACATTTTTCAGGACTGATAGGGCTAACCCATTCTGATAATGTTTCTTTATTTGAAGTAGGCGGCATTGCATCTCCAGGTATTGTTAATATGGCAGAGACTGGTGGTAAAAGTCCACTTACTTCTGAAATTGATGCGGTGATAGCAAGTGGAGCAGGTTTTGCACAAATTAATGGCGGTGGCATTGGCGTTTCACCTAGTTCTGTTTCTGTTGAATTTGATATTGCTGAATCTCATCCTTTAGCTACTGTAACAAGTATGATTGCTCCTAGCCCAGACTGGTTTGTTGGGGTTAGAGATTTAAATCTTTTTGAGAGTGGAAGTTGGTTAAATAGAACTGTAACAGTAGCAGTATATGATGCAGGTTCCGACAGTGGTTCTACTTTTACCTCTCCTAATCAATCAACGAGTCCCCCTCAAGGTATCAGCATGATTACGGATGGTCCTTTAGCAGTGAATGACGTAATATCAAGTATGGGTACTTTAACCTTTGAGCGAATAGATGGTCCAGCAACAGAAGCTAATCCGTGTAGTGTAAGTGGCGGCACCTTAACAGGCGGACCATTTACCTTCACGGTAGGGGATGGAGTAGCGGATAATATAGCAGCAGGTTCCATTGGCTTATCAGGCAATAGTGGTTCTAATTCTGCATGGGTTGTAACAGACGATCAAGGCAATATATTAGGCTTACCGCCAATGCCAAGTGTGGTAGATTTTGATGGAGCAGGAGTAGGCACTTGTTTGATCTGGCACTTATCTTTTGAGGACGGTTTACAAGGAGCGGAAGTAGGTAAAAATGCGAGTGATTTAGAAGGCTGTTATAGTTTATCAAATTCAATTGAAGTAAGAAGACTAGCTGCCCCGACTTGTAGTGTAAGTGGCGGCACATTAACAGGCGGACCATTTACCTTTACGGTAGGGGATGGAGTAGCGGATAATATAGCAGCAGGTTCCATTGGCTTATCAGGCAATAGTGGCGCTAATTCTGCCTGGGTGGTGACAGACGATCAAGGCAATATATTAGGCTTACCGCCGATGCCAAGTGTGGTAGATTTTGATGGAGCAGGAGTAGGTACTTGTTTGATCTGGCACTTATCTTTTGAAGATGGTTTACAAGGAGCAGAAGTAGGGAAAAATGCAAATGATTTAGAGGGATGTTTTAGTTTATCAAATTCAGTTGAAGTAAGAAGACTAGCTGCCCCGACTTGTAGTGTAAGTGGTGGAACTTTACTAGGCGGACCATTTACATATTGTGTAGATGGCACAGCAGATAATATTCCATCTGGCGCATTGAATTTAGTAGATGCTAAGGGGACGAATAACCAATGGGTAGTAACGGATTTAAGTGGCAATATATTAGGCTTGCCGCCTACTTTTAGTGCTCCAAATTTCGATGACGCAGGACCAGGTGTTTGTTTGGTTTGGAACTTGGCATATGAGGCAGGTTTGACAGGCTTAGCAATGGGAAATAATGTAAGCCAATTAGTAGGTTGTTATAGTTTTTCTAATAGTGTTTCAGTGACTAGGAATGAGCCCAAAGGCGGCACCTTAACAGGTGGTCCATTTAGCTTTACGGTAGGTGATGGGGTAGCAGATAATATAGCAGCAGGTTCAATTGAATTATCAGGCAATAGTGGCGCTAATTCTGCTTGGGTAGTAACAGACGACCAAGGCAATATCTTAGGTTTACCACCGATGCCAAGTGTGGTAGATTTTGATGGTGCAGGACCAGGAGTTTGTTTAATCTGGCACTTATCTTTCGAGGGAGAGATACAAGGTGCAGAAGTAGGCAAAAATGCAAATGATCTTCAAGGTTGTTTTAGTTTATCGAACGCTATCTCTGTAACTAGGACTGTTAGCAATACAGCAAGTTGTGTAACTCCATCTGAGGCAACTATTACAACCAAAGCATCAACTAAATACAATTTTACTTGGGACCCTGTGGTTGGAGCGAATGGCTATATCATTCAATTTCGGTTAAAAGGAAAAGATAAATGGGCAGTTACGGCATTTTTGGTAACACCCCATGCTAGAGTATGGGCAAGACCAAATTTAGATTTTGAATATCGTATTAAAACGGTTTGTGGAGATGGTGAATCAGCTTATAGTTCAATCTATGACTTTTCAACGAAAAGAGGCAACTTAATGGATACAGTCTCTGAATCTAGAAGTGAGGATACGTTGGAAGCAGATGTAGATTTAATGTCTAATGCTGAACTCTCATTAGGAGATTTAGAAGTTGCTCCAAATCCTTTCTTCGAAGAATTGAATGTGGGATATGAAGTGCTTGGAGAAGAGGCGACTTTGTCTATCTATCACCTTAGTGGACAAAAAGTTTTTGAAAGAATTATTTCAAAAGAGGTTAGTACTCATCGTATTGAGCTAGGAGATATTCCATCTGGTATATTCTTACTAACTATTGAAGAGGAAGGATTACCCGTACTGAATCGACGTATTGTAAAACAAAGTAGATTCTGATCTTATTGAAAAAATTAACGTCGTTCCTTCGAGGAACGACGTTAATCTTTATGTCAAGATTCTAAAATTGTTAGAAGAGAAATTATCTTTTTCCCTTCTTCAAGCTACCTCTCTTACGACCCTTCTCTTTTCGTCCTTCTTGCAAAGTTTGAAACTTCGCATATTGCTCATCAGTAAGAATATCTTTCATTTTGGACTCATAAGCTGCTTTAGCTCCCTTGCGGTTTGCTTTGTTAGCTTTTCTGTTTTCAGGCGTCCAATCTTTCTTTGCGCCTTTATTCATTCTGGCAGTATGTTGCTCCTTCATTAAAGAAGTAACCTGCGCTTTTTGTTCAGTTGACAATTGTAAAGACTCACTAAGTTGATTCACTTTTTTCTGGATCATAGCATCTGTGTTAGTTGCTCTCTTTTCCATCTTTTCCTCTTTTTTCTCCTCTTTTCCATTTTGATAAGCAGCATATTGTTCAGGAGTGAAAATCGTTTTGAATTGTTCGTCAATAGCAGCTTTTGTATCTCCTTTAGCTTTTTTTGCAGCAGCTTTATCCTCTTTGGTCATCTCTTTAAAAGACTTGTGTTTTTTTGCGACAAAGTTTTCTTCTAGGGTAGCGATTACCGCTGCTTTTTGCTCAGGATTCAATTGCAACTCTTCCGTTAATTTATCCGCCTTTTTCTGAATGATAGACGCTTTATCCCTTTTCGCTTCTTTTCCCTTCCCTTTTGTTCCGCCTTTTCCCTCTTTTTTATTGGCTTGCAATTTGTCAAATTGTTCAGGCGTGAGAATAGTAGCTAATTGCTGTTCAAATGCTTCCCGTTGAGATTTGCGTGCTTGAATAAACGCCGTACGCTCTTCTTTCGACATGGAACTAACCTTTTGTCCATCCACTCGTTCCTCTTTCGTTTGCGCCACAAAAAGATCGTGTATTTGAGTTTTTTGTTCCGCTGTTAAATTCAGTTTATTATCTAATTTATTGACTCTAGCAGTAGCTTTAGCTTCTAAAGAGTGATCTTGTGCTTGTACCATCATCCCGCAAGAAATGATTAATAGGGCTAACAATAATTTTTTCATGTTTTAAAAATTTGGGAGAAACCTCCATTATTTAATGTTGCTTCTTAGACGCTTATAGGAAGGCTAGGTTTATTTAAAAAATTCCTTTTGTGATTTTTTTAACACAAATGATTCAATGACAAATCAGGTGAAACGCTTGTTTCCTGAAATGGACTCGTATGTTTATTTCAGGAAAGGCATCACGGCATAGGTTAAAGAATCACAAAAAAAAGCCCGTTGGTTACTGCAACCAACGGGCTTTTTTGAGATCGTACTAGCGGACCATTAGTCTCTAGATCCCATAAACATCATCACTAAGTATAATAACTGTGCTACTGCTGCTAAAGCTGCTACTACATAAGTCATCGCTGCCCACTTTAAAGCATCCTTTGCACCGTCATATTCTGTGCCTCTTGTGATATTGGCTGAATCTAACCAAGCTAAAGCTCGACTACTAGCATCAAATTCCACTGGAAGCGTGATTACACTAAATAGCGTAGTGATCCCGAATAAAGCAATCGCACCCATTAACAACATGCCATTATTCATAGAACCTGCCATAAAAATAGCCGCCATGAATACATATTGCTGCAAATTGGCAGATAATTGTACCACTGGTACTATGGCAGATCGGAAGGTAAGCATCGCATAGGACTCTGCATGTTGAACAGCGTGTCCGCATTCATGTGCTGCCACTGCTGCTGCTGCTACACTTCTTCCACCATATACTTCTGGACTCAGGGCAATGGTCTTTGTCTTTGGGTTATAATGATCGGTTAAGCGACCTTTTCCTTGTACGATTTCTACATCTAGTACATTATAATGACGCAGCATTCTTTCTGCGATTTCTTTTCCGCTTAATCCTGAACTGGTAGGTATTTGTGCGTACTGGGCAAACTTGCTTTTCAATCGCCCACTCACGACACTCCCAATTAAACCAAATACCATACTAATGCCTATCAATGCGTAAAATCCCATAATTAAATAAATTTTAGGTTATTACTAATTCTAACAGGTGTCTGTTACGAATTATGAAATTATTTCAAAACTAAAAACAATTTTTGACTGCTTCAAGTTCGTATATTCAGACGAATAATTCTAGTTAAAAGTAAGTTAAGAGATATTTAATTTTAGTGGATTGATTATTAATTAATGATTATTTGAGCTACCTAAGTAATCAATAATTAATAATCAATAACCAGCTAAGCCTCAACAAGTGACTGATTATCAATCATTTCAAAACCGACATAGCTCTGAAGAGCTTTTGGGATTTTGATACCATCTGGGGTTTGATTATTTTCTAATAAAGTGGCAATAATTCGAGCCAATGCTAAGGCACTTCCGTTAAGGGTATGCGCTAAGTGGGTCTTTTTATTAGCATCTTTATATCGCAATTTCAAACGATTACATTGAAAAGTCTCAAAATTAGAAACAGAACTGACTTCCAACCACTTTTTTTGTCCAGCAGAATAGGTTTCAAAATCAAAAGTCAGCGCAGAGGTAAATCCTAAATCTCCCCCGCACAGGCGTAAAATTCGATAGGGCAACTCCAATTTAGTTAACACTCCTGCTACGTGCTGTAACATGTCCTGCAAGGTATCATAAGACTTGTCGGGATGTTGGATTTGGACGATCTCAATCTTATCAAATTGATGCACCCGATTGAGTCCTTTTGTGTCTTTTCCATAAGAACCGGCTTCTCTTCTAAAACAAGGCGTATATCCGGTCAGCTTTATAGGAAAGTCTGTTTCCTTTAGTAACACATTTCGGTAAATATTCGTGATTGGCACCTCTGCGGTAGGAATAAGATAGAGGTCATCCTTTTCTACATAATACATTTGCCCCTCCTTATCAGGTAATTGCCCCGTGCCTCTAGCCGTGTCTTCATTGACTAATAATGGCGGGACAATTTCCTCATACCCAGCTTTCATGGCTTCATCTAAGAAAAAATTGATTAGCCCTCTTTGTAATCTTGCTCCTTTACCTCTAAACAAAGGGAAGCCAGAACCTGTAATCTTTGTACCTAACTCAAAATCAATAAGATTATATTGCTTCGCTAATTCCCAATGTGGCTTGGCGAAATCTCCTAATTTTGGCAGTGGGGCTTCCCATTCTTTAAACACTTCATTGTCTTCATCACTATTACCCGCAGGAACGCTAGGATGGGGTACATTGGGAATTTGTAGAAGGCAATTTTCTAATTTCTCCTTCAAATCTCGCATATTCCCTTCTAACGTTTTTATCTCTTCTTTGCTGTTTTCTACCTCTTTCTTTAATACCTCTGCTTCCTCCCGTTTCCCTTCTTTATAAAGCGCACCAATTGATTTGGAAATTTGATTATTCTTCGCCAGCAGATTATCAAGGGTGGTTTGTGTTTCTTTTCGACTATCATCTAATGAAATAGCTCGATCAACCAAGGCAAATGCCTCCTCTTTATAATTCCTAGTCTTTAAACCAGTTAAGACTTGATCTCGGTTTTGTCGGATGAAATTGACAGTTAGCATATTATATGATTTTCAAAACGATAGAAGTTTCTGTGCGAAGACAATTACGTAAATTAACTATTAGAGTCTGAAATAAGTTTCTCGATAAAGTAGTTATAGCTAAAATAAACAAATATTTAGTCTTTTAACACTGATAGCGATTGGTCCACACTACTATACACTTTTTGAAATCGCTGCCTACGGCAGCGGGACTATGGGGTTTGGGGGCAGAAAATCTATATTTCG
>CALJIQ010000428.1 GCA_937973995.1 uncultured Saprospiraceae bacterium | reverse complement strand
TTCAATCCCTTCAGGATTGGAAGAATACTTTCATTCTCCTAATCCCTAGATTGCATCTAGGGCTATTGGTATTTAAACCTTTCAGGTTTATTGGATTAAAAAGCAACACCACTTTACCCCCTGTTTTTGAACACCCTACCCATTCAGGACTTAGAACACATTCCGTTCTTGGATGCCCTAGGGCTTACGCCCTAGGTTACAATATGTCGCCTCTTCAAGGCTAACAGCAACACAAGTTTATGCTGACTTTTGAATATCCTGCCTCTTTAGGGCAATGTCATTGAAATAAGGACTCAGAATCTTTTGTTTAACTTATAGCGTACCCTTAGGTTATGCTTACAGTTAGACCTATTCCCCCAACCCCAGTGGGGAGTACCATAGAACCATCTAGATGGTAAGTGATTAAAAACCAAAACATTAGTATTTGCTTCTAACGAACTCCCCTCTGGGGTTGGGGGAGTAGGTGTTGCAATTGCATAACGTTTTACACTTACTAAGATTACTAATCCCTTCAATTTTATAAGAACAAGTTCAAGTATCAACCGCAAGTTCAAGGCCGTCAACATCTAGTCTTTGAACTTGGATTTGACACTTGCGCTTGCACTTTTAATCCTATGTTTATTTTCCATCCATAACGAATACAACACCGGCACCGTAAACATCGTAATCACCTGCAACGTCATCCCACCAAAAGAAGGAATCGCCATCGGTAGCATAATATCTGAACCCCGACCCGTAGAAGTTAAAATGGGCAATAATGCCAGTATCGTAGTAGCCGTCGTCATCATCGCAGGACGAACCCGACGCTTACCACCTTCCACAACCGCTTCTCGAATGCCCGTAATCGTAGTGGGTTGATGCTTCTTGAAACTATCTTGCAAAAAGGTGGCAACTAGTACCCCATCGTCCGTAGCAATACCGAAGAGGGCTAAAAATCCTACCCAAACTGCCACGCTTAGATTAATGGTCTGTATTTGAAAAAGGTCCCGCATATTTCGACCAAAAAATTGGAAATCTAAAAACCAATCGGTGTCATACAATCCAATCATAATAAAACCACCCGCAAAGGCAATGAAGACTCCGGTAAACACCATTAGCGAAATAGGAATAGACTTAAATTGAAAATACAGAATAAGGAAAATAATAGCTAAGGCGATTGGAACGACTATGCTCAACCGTTGATTCGCTCGAACCTGCTGTTCGTAGTTACCCGCAAAGCGGTAATTGATACCGGCGGGTACCGTTAATTCTCCACTATCAATTTTATAGGCTAAATACTTTTGTGCGCGGTTGATCACCTCCACTTCCGAGAATCCTTTTTCTTTATCAAATAAAACATACCCAATCAAAAAACCATCTTCACTTTTGATAGCTTGTGCGCCTTGCTCATAGTCGATGGTGACTAAATCTCCCAAGGGGATTTGTTGACCATTGGAGGCAGGTAGGTAAATTTGTTTTAAAATATCAGGATTGTCTCGCAGTTCTCTTGGGTAGCGAACACGGATGGCGTACCGTTCTCTTCCTTCGACTGTGGTAGACATCATCATACCCCCCACCGCCGTTTGGATATATTGCTGTACTTTTTCTATCGTTAATCCATATCGGCTAATGGCTTTTCGATTTATATTTAGTAATAAGTACGGCTTACCAACAATCCGATCCGCAAAAACGGCTGCCTTTTTTACTCCCTTTACGTTTTTTAAAACGGTTTCTAATTCTAATCCAAAGGCTTCAATAGCCGCTAAGTCATTCCCTCTTACCTTAATCCCCATAGGCGCACGCATCCCCGTTTGGAGCATAACCAATCTCGTTTCAATGGGCTGTAATTTAGGGGCAGAAGTAACCCCTGGTAGTTTGGTTACTTTTACGATTTCGTTCCAGATATCATCGGGGCTTTGGATATTATCTCGCCATTGACGGTAATACCTTCCTGTTCGATTTGGTATTAATCTTCCTTTCTCATCTCGAATATAATCCCCATTCTCAAATTTGAATCGGATGCGATGTCCGTTTTCATCTGTTCGGTATTCCGATTTATAAATAATGACATTTTCATACATGGACATGGGGGCGGGGTCTAGTGGACTATTGACTCGACCTGCTTTCCCAACAACGGTTTCTATTTCTGGTATAGCGGTTACCGCCATATCCAGTAGCTTTAAATTTTTTATATTTTCTTCCATCCCAGAATGGGGCATGGAAGTGGGCATTAGTAAAAAAGAACCCTCGTCTAGGGCAGGCATAAACTCCTCTCCTATATTCTGAAATACTAAAAATCCCTGATAGATAATAAAGCCAACGACCACTAAAAACAATATTTTAAAACGCAATAAAAACCGAAGGATATATTCATAGAAATAGATGACCAAACCAAATAAGGCAATAAGCCCTCCTGCTATGATTGCAACAAATAAGAAATTACTAAAATTGCTTTTATTGACTCCTAAAGGCATCCAGATGGAAGCTAGTAGCCATGCTACCACTAGGGCATAAATAATATTGGTCATCCATACGAGTGGCCTTTGAAATTTTTGTAATCTTGGCAATCTAGCTTCCTGTACTACTAAGGCTAAAATTCCAGCTATCCCTACGCCTATCAAGACATTTCCTAGAAATGGATTAAATTGAAGATGTACAAAAATACCACCTATGATCGCTAATACATTCCCAAAATACCCCAACCATTTTCGGGAGGTTTTCATGGAAAACAAGGTATGTGCCAAGGGAGGAATAACCGCTATGGCAACAATAATGGACGCAATCAATGCAAAGGTTTTGGTATAAGCTAATGGTTTAAAGAGCTTCCCCTCCGCTGCCTCCATCGTAAAAACTGGCAAAAAAGAAATAACGGTTGTGGCAACTGCGGTAATCACCGCTGAGGCGACTTCCGTGGTGGCTTCATAGATTAGTTCAAGAGCGTTCTTTCTATTTTTATTATCTGATATCGTTGTGTCGGAGTGGTCCCCCCCTCTTTCCAAGAGGGGGTCGGGAGGAGTTTCCATTTTCCTAACAATACTCTCCACCAGCACAATGCCCATATCCACCATTGTTCCAATTGCAATCGCAATTCCAGATAAGGCAACAATATTTGCATCTACCCCAAAATAGCGCATGGCAATAAAGCACATTAATACAGCTATGGGTAAAGTGGCGGAAACTAAGATGGAAGATTTTAAATTTAATAACATTAAAATAACGACCATGATCGTTATCAGTACCTCCAATGTCAATGCTTCTTGTAAGGTGCCGATGGTTTCATTGATCAATTGGGTACGGTCATAGAAGGGGATGATGCTTACCTGTGATTGGGTGCCATCTCTTAATTGCTTGGTAGGTAAGCCAGGGGCTAATTCTTGGATTTTTATTTTTACTTGGTTGATGACTTCCAAAGGATTGGCGCCATATCTTGCTACTACGACTCCTCCAACTGCCTCTGTTCCCGATTTATCCAAAACGCCTCTTCGGGTGGCAGGTCCGAGATGGACCCTCGCTATATCCCCGATTTTTATAGGGACATTATTATTGGTTTTGACGACGCTTTCCTCAATATCTTCTAGGCTTTTTACATATCCTACTCCTCTTACAAAATATTCTGCCAAGTTGATTTCCATCGTCTGCGCGCCTATATCAATATTGCTTCCCTTGATGGCCTGCATCACTTGTTCCAAATTGATATTATTGGCTTTCATTGCCTCTGGGTCCACATCTACTTGGTATTCTTTGACAAATCCTCCAATAGAAGCCACCTCTGCCACCCCTTCTGCGGAGGATAAGCCATAGCGAACATAGAAGTCTTGGATACTCCGTAATTCTTGTAAATTCCAGCCGCCAGTAGGATTGCCTTTTTCATCTCGACCTTCCAAAGTGTACCAAAAGATTTGCCCCAATGCAGTGGCATCTGGTCCGAGTGTTGGCTGTACATCTTGGGGTAAGGTATTTGCAGGAAGGGAATTGAGTTTTTCTAATATTCGACTGCGACTCCAGTAAAATTCAATATCATCTTCAAAAATTAAATAGATGCTAGAGAAGCCAAACATAGAATTACTACGCACACTTTTTACTCCAGGAATACCCAACAGGGCAGTCGTCAAAGGATAGGTGATTTGGTCTTCCACATCCTGCGGAGATCGCCCCATCCATTTGGTGAAAACAATTTGCTGGTTCTCCCCAATATCTGGAATGGCATCCACCGAGACGGGGTCTCTTGGAAGATTCGGGATGCCAAAATCAAAGGGCGCAGTGACCAATCCCCAGCCGACAAAAAAAGCGACTAGTAAATAGGCGACTAGTTTATTTTCTAGAAAAAATCGTATGATCGAATGAAGCATGTTACCTTTCTTAAATAAACGTAGCAATGGTGCTACGTTTCAAAAGTTTTGGTTAGTATTTGCCGAGCTGGCGCTACAGCGCTGACCGAGAATGTGTTTGTAGCAGATTTACGGGGTCACTTTATGTGTGCCCCCGTAAATTTTACTCTTGAAAACCAAGGAGTTAAGTAACAGGGGTACTCAAAATGTAATGTCGTCAACTTAAGGATAGGATGGTCGAAGTTTTTAACTTCGATCCTTTACGATTGTCTAGTAACCCCTAGTAACCCTAGTAATCATAGTGTATCGCAGTTGCAAACTGCGACAATCTTCTCTTAAGTTGACGACATTATACTCAAAGTGACCCTCTTACATGCCACCAAATACATTGTCGGTCAGCCTGATTATCCAGCGAGGCAGAACAATAGTTAGTGATCGAAACTTTTGAAATCACTAGAAAAAAGGTAACTACTATAAAAGGAAGGATTGAAGAAAAGCAGGCGTATGTTGGCAGAGTAGGGGGGGAGGTCTGTATAACCTATCAACTAAAAAATAATCGTTTGTAGGTGGTAATGTAATCTTAACGATTGGAACAGATGGGATGGCAATGAAGTTATTAGTAAACACCTCATTCACATATTCAAATGCCAAATCATTGTCCGCCTGAAATTGGAAAGACTCATTGTGGCAACAATTTTTGTCTTCCTTCTCATGGTCATTTTCTGCATTTTGGTGCATGGGGCAGGCGGCTATTTCATAACAGGCTTTGGCTTTGCCGCTTACACTAAAGGATTTGAAATGGCCTTGACAGTAATGTATATCCACGGTAAAGACACAAGCAGTGAGCAACATTAAAGTTGCCATGCCTAAAGCAAATATGCGATATGTCTTCTTGATTGGATGCATTATTGAGTAAAAATACGCTATAACTATCTATAAAACTAACGTCTTTCTTTTAGTATTGTTTGAATAGTGAGTAATTTTGGTATTATGGCGAAATCCCCGCCACACCACCACAAAGCCAAAATGCCACAAAACCATAACGCCTTAATGCCATAACACATGAGCCAACAGTCTTTCACCAATGCCATAGTACAAGCATACCAAAAAGATAAGATACAACTGGATGATTCTTTAGTAAAGGAATCGATTGTCAATGATATTACTAGGGATATTCACATAGATAATGCGCAATCCATCTATGAGCGATTGCGAGATATTTTGCATAATTCACTGAATCGGGTGAGAGGAGATGCTATTGCTTTGTCCGATTTGCGTCGGTTACGCATCCAATTTTATGAGGCGAGGGATCAATTTTTTCTGTTAGAAGAAAAAGAAAGAGAGGATGTCATAGAAATGGAAAGGAATACCAAGTGGCACGAACGGAGTAAATTGGTTCGGGTCTTTGTAGCCAGTGAAACAGGGGAACAATTAGACCAAGAAAGAGAGGAAGCCCGATTAGCTAGTACGATTGCCACCCAATTTGCGCAGCACTTAAAAGATTTGGAAGAAGCCATCGATCAGCATATCTTATTTATAGGCGATAAACATGTGCCACCCTTTCATGACAAAGTGGTCCTATGGCGGCAATTAGGAAACCTAAGACAAAGCTCTCAACTGGCGAGAGATAAAATTAGAAATGCCTATGACCGCATCTCCCATGGCTCTTGTAGTAGTTGTGGAGGTTCGATTACCTGGGCGACCCAAGGCTCTAGGAATGAACTGTCTTCTGCTGATAAAAACTTGAACGATCAATTACAAATCCTCAGTCCTTGGTACGACCAATTGACCAATGAAGTGGAATCCACCATTGATAGCATTAGAACTAAACTGATGATTAGTCTTTGAGGTGTAATTTGGATTTTCCTGATTATAACGGTATGCGGTGATTCTTTTGCGAGGCGGCGCAGCCGCGCAGCGGCGACGGGCGGCGAACATAAATCACAGCAAACCGTTATAATCAGGAATGCAAAATTACTCCCTAAGCAACAGGCTCTTCCACTTCAATATAGGGTCTACTTTGTGCAGCTACTTTTCGCTCTACTCTTTTCATTTCTGCTAACAAATCCTGCTTAGGTAAATCTCTAAATATTTTAAAGACCAATTGACTATTCGGCTTGAATATCGCTCGAACTGTGATTAAGATGATTTGGATGTCGGTCCATATGGAAACATGATTGACATACCATTTTTCAATCTCCCCTTTATAGGGAGCAATCACCAAATTGTAACAGTCCTGCACGTCGAGTTTGGTTTCTGATAACAGCTTTTCTTCATCTCGAAAAACGATAGAAGCGATACCTGTAATCCCTGGTTTAACAGTAGCCAATTTTTCTTTTACCTCCTCCGTATAAGGATCGAAATCTCTTTTCATCTGTGGACGAGGTCCAACGATGCTCATTTCGCCTTTCAATATATTGACAATCTGAGGTAGTTCATTCAACTTGGTAGATCTCAAAATTTTGCCAACAGGCGTTACTCTAGGATCATTTCGGACGGTTAAACTACCGGGCTGTTTGCTCGATTGTTTATCAGACATCGTTGCAAATTTCCAAATCTTAAAAGGTAGATTTCCAAATCCAATTCGTTCTTGGAAAAAGAAAATCTCTCGATCACCGGTGCATTTCAATAAAACCACCACGGGTAACCAAATGGGAAAAAGACAGATGATCCCTCCTATGGATATGGCAATATCCAGAAGTCTTTTAATTATCTTGTTCATGTCTTTGTTTTTAGTCTTTTAGCTTTCTCATAATTTGAAAACTAGACGGCTACTTTATTTAATTGTAGCACTTCTTCACAAATGTGAATTACGTTTTTGATAACGTGTGCTATTTGCTCATTTTTTAAAGTAGTGTATATCGGCAAGGATATTTCTCTACTGTAATTATCATAAGCAACTGGATAATCCGCAATATCAAAACCCATGTTTTTATATAGGGTCAACATCGGTAATGGAACATAGTGCACATTCACGCCTATTCCCATTTCAGAAATTTGTTGGATAATTTTATTTCTAGTATCCTCACTTATTCCTTTGATGCGAAGTGGAAATAAATGACAAGAAGATGTTTTTTCTGTGGTGTGATAGATTGGAAGTTCAGCCCAGCTATGATTAGCAAATCCTTGATAGTACAGACTGTATATTTCTTTTCGTCTAGGTAGTAGGACGGACTCGTAGGTGCGGATTTGTGCTAAACCAATCGTAGCGCATATATCTGGCATATTACATTTCATGCCCTGGTAAATGATGTCGTATCGCCACTTGCCTACTTGATTTTTTTCAAAGGCATTTTTTGTCTGCCCATATAAGGCAAAGGTTTTTACATATTTATGTACCTCCTCATTGTCAAAGGGGGCAGGTAAGTTGAAACAAATTGCTCCTCCTTCTCCCGTTGTAATATTCTTTACAGAGTGAAAAGAGAAAACCGCAAGATCTGTTATGGAACCAGATTGTTTGCCTTCATAAGTAGCACCAATAGAATGCGCTGCATCACCGATGACTAATATCCTTCCTAGCTTTTCCTGCTTTTCATTAGCGGGCTTAAATAGTGCCTTTATTTCAGGAGATTCAATCAGTTGATGAATTGCCGCATAATCGCAAGGTAATCCTCCTAAATCCACAGGAATGATCGCTTTGGTCTTTTCCGTAATCGCCTCTTTGATCTTTGCAACATCAATGTTGAAATCTGTCCCCACGTCCACTATTTTCACGGTAGCTCCTAAGTTTAGTGGGCAAATACCTGTTGCCGCATAAGTATATGCAGGAATAATTACTTCATCTCCTGGTTCGATGCCCCACCATTTTAGCATAAGAGAAGTACCTGAATTCCAAGAGTTTACACAAAGTATTTGTTTTGCATTTGTTTGCTTCAATAATTCTTGCTCGAATGCCTTTACTTTAGGACCAGACGTTAGCCAAGTAGTACGAAGCAAGGTGTCTTGCATTTCTCCCACCACCGCTTCATCAATGAGCGGTAAGTTAAAAGGAACTTTCATAGTTGTGAGTTTTGTCCCGCTATGCACTATAAGGATACCCATACCCTCGTAGTACGATAGTAGGTAGTTTAAGAATTAAAAATTACTGATGGGATAGTGAAATTGTAAGTGGAAAGAAAAGCTAGTAGTGATGGCTTATTTTATAAATAGCTACCACCTTATGTAATCAGTTTAACCAAATGATAAGCTAGGCTTTCTATTGGGTACGCTCATCAATTGTTGGTATAATTGATGATAAGCGGCTGTTACATTTGTCAAACTAAATTCTTGTATATGGTTTTTATTGACTATTTTAAATCGTTCTAATTTATCAGGTTGCTTGGCTAGACTCATCATAGACTTTGCCAATGCTTGTTCATTTTTTATCGGTACGATCAGTCCATTCCATTCGTGTTTTACCACATCATTACAACCGGGCATATCGGTGGTAATTAATCCTAATTTCATTGCTGCGGCTTCTAGCAATACTCTTGGGACTCCTTCTCTATAATAAGTCGGTAAAACGAAAATATCTGAAATATTCAGCAATTCTTTAATGTCATTTCGCCTCCCAAGATAGGTTACGATGTCTCCATATTGGTCGATCACTTCTTTTGAGATCGCATCTTTTTGATTATCAATAGGACCCACCAATAGGAAATTGAACTCCATTCCTGCTTGTTGGCATATTCGTGCTGCTTTCAAATATTCTATAATACCTTTTTGCTTGACTAATCTACTTATAAGAATGAAAGTGACGGTGTCGGAGCGTAGGCCCAACTCTTCTTTTAAGCCTTTTTTAGGTAGTGGTTGGTTGCTAAAATTAGACAAATCAATACCACTTCCTTTTATGACGCTTGCTCTATTACTTTGGACGAAACCTTTCTCTAAAAATAACTCATAATCGGTCTCATTTTGAAAAATTGTGTGTACCACATCTTTTTGTATCTGGTTTTGAATAACCGAATACACTTGGCGAAGTACTAAATTCTTTGGATCATTGGACGTAAAAATCCTCCCCAAGCCCGTGATAGTCCTTACTACTTTGATTGAAGGATGGTTCCGCAGCGCATAGGGTACTAGCATGGTAGGCTTGGTGTCGAACGCATGCACAATATCGAATGGTCGCTTAGAAAATATTTGTTCCACTTCCTTCATCGTACCTCTATCTTTTGAAATACTAAATTCTCGCTCCAAGGAATAGGGGATATAATCCATCTGATGTCGTTCAAATATCTCAGGTGCTTCCGAACCAGCAATCGTAATATCATATCCCAGTGGTTGTAAGCGCTTGGAAATAGGTATCCGCTTACTCACATCATCCCCACTTATTAAACATAAATTTATCATTCAATATTTATTTTAACGTTAGTCTGTTATACTACAGACGGGATAAATTACCGAAAATGGATAATTCGTTTATTTGTTTAACTGTTTATACGTTTACAAGCTACACTTGGATAAACAGTTCAACAATTCAACAAATAAACAGTATTGGATAATCGGATATTTATCC
>CALJIQ010000427.1 GCA_937973995.1 uncultured Saprospiraceae bacterium | reverse complement strand
AAAATAAGTTAACAACTTTGCTTTTCAGTTGATTGATTATTAATTACTGATTATTAGCTAATTAGGCGTGTTCAGTAGCGTCTGGAAAATAATTAATAATCAATAATTAATAATGTCACACGACTTATGGGTTATTGGTTTTACTTTTTTTCATACGAATTTGGCTATTTATTGAGACTAAGATTCATTAAAACTTTATGGATAATAGGGCCAAATAGATAGGATGTTATCAGTAACTTTATGTTTTTTTAAAACTACACAGCAAGCATGACTAACACTACGCTAAGCCAGCTAATCAGCAATGCCCTACCCCATCCTATCAAAAGCATAGAAAAGACCATTGCCTTATTGGAAGAAGGAGCGACTATTCCCTTTATATCGAGGTATCGAAAAGAAGCTACGGGTGGATTGGATGAAGTGGCGATTGCCGATATTAGTAGCCATTTAAAAAAAATAAAAGAACTAGCCAAAAGAAAAGAAACCATTCTATCGGCTGTAGAAGAGCAAGGAAAATTAACCCCCAATCTAAAAAAGCGCATTCAGGATACTTGGGATGCTACGGTGCTAGAGGATATTTATTTACCTTATAAAAAGAAGCGAAAAACCAAAGCCTCTGTCGCCAGAGAACGAGGGTTGGAGTCCCTAGCAAATTTCATCAGTCAACAACGCCATCAACAAATAGCGCAAGAAGCGAACAAGTATTTATCTAAAGAAGTGCCAACGGTGGAAGCGGCTTTGGAGGGCGCCAGATTTATATTGGCCGAACAGATCAATGAAAACGAAAAAGCTAGAAATAAGGTACGCTTTATTTTTAAAAGAGAAGCAACCATCACCTCCAAAGTCATCAAAGGGAAACAAGAGGATGGGGTAAAATATAAAGATTATTTTGAATTTGAAGAACCGCTAAAACGCTGCCCCTCGCATCGCTTATTGGCCATTAGAAGAGGAGAGGAAGAAGGATTTCTTCGGGTGTCTGTCTCTCCTCCTGAAGAAGAAGCCTTGTATCAATTAGAACAACTTTTTGTAGATGGGCGAGGGCCTGCTTCCGAGCAAGTCCAACTAGCTGTCAAAGACGGATACAAGCGATTAATGCAGCCTTCCATAGAAACAGAATTTCGAAATAGCTCCAAAGAGAAAGCCGATCAAGAAGCCATCGCCGTCTTTGCTGAAAATCTTAGACAGTTATTATTAACGGCCCCATTGGGTCAAAAAAGAATCCTTGCATTGGACCCTGGATTTAGAACGGGTTGCAAAGTCGTCTGCTTGGATGCCAATGGAAACTTATTAAAAAACACGACCATTTTTCCGCATCCGCCCCAATCTAGACAGCGAGAAGCAGCTAGTATGCTTCAACAACTTGTTCATCAATTCGACATTGCAGCCATCGCTATTGGGAATGGTACGGCTGGCAGAGAAACCATGAGTTTGGTCAGTGAGATTGATTTTAAAAAAGAGGTGGAGGTCTTTATGGTGAATGAAAGTGGGGCTTCCATTTATTCTGCCTCCGCCATTGCTAGGGAAGAATTTCCAGAACAAGATGTGACCGTTAGAGGAGCGGTATCTATCGGTCGCCGCTTGATGGACCCCTTGGCGGAGTTGGTAAAAATTGATGCAAAATCCATTGGCGTGGGACAGTATCAACATGATGTACACCAAGGAAGATTAAAAGAGCAATTGGATCAGGTCGTAGAAAGTTGTGTTAACTCGGTAGGCATCAATCTTAATACTGCTAGTAAACATTTACTGACGTATGTGTCGGGGTTAGGTCCGACCCTCGCCCAAAACATTGTTAGCTATCGAAAAGAAAATGGGGAATTTAGTAATCGTACTCAAATAAAAAAAGTGGCTCGCATGGGCAATAAAGCCTTCGAGCAATGTGCTGGTTTTCTACGTATTCATAATGGAAAAAATCCGTTGGATAATACTGCCGTTCATCCAGAGAGCTATCCCATTGTCAAAAAAATGGCAAAAGACCTCGGCTGTTCGCTCTCCCAATTAATAGCAGACAAGGAATTGCAAAAACAAATAGACCTACAAAAGTATATTACCGATAAGGTGGGCGTCCCCACCCTGCAAGATATCCTGCAAGAATTGGAAAAACCAGGACTAGACCCTAGAGGGAAGGTACAAAAATTTGAATTTGCACAGGGCGTCAAAACCATAGAAGATTTATCCGTAGGCATGGTTCTTCCGGGGATCGTTACGAATATCACCAATTTCGGTGCCTTTGTGGATGTAGGAATTAAACAGGATGGCTTGGTCCATATTTCTCAATTGGCGAATCGTTTCGTCAAAAATCCTGCGGATGTGGTGCGCTTGCAGCAGCAGGTACAAGTGAAGGTGATGGAGGTGGATTTGGGAAGGAAACGGGTTTTGTTGTCTATGAAGGCGGTGGAGTAACTTAATGATGAATTTTGAATGAGGAATTTTGAATCTGCATCCTATTCAAAATTCCTCATTCAAAATTCAAAATTAATATCAAGGCGCAGGATTAGAATATTTCTGATGAATCGCATTAATCTCCTTCATCAAGTCCTTAGAAATATCAAATTTAATACTCCCAATATTCTCTTTCAATTGTTCCATAGAAGTAGCACCAATAATATTAGCAGTAACAAAGGGTCGAGTGCTCACAAAAGCAAGAGACATTTCTGCTAAGGTCATACCATTTTCCTCCGCCAAGGCCAAATATTCCCCAGTTGCTTTTTTAGATATTTCGCTATTATATCGACTGTATTGTTTAAATTGATTGATTCTATCGGTAGGTTTATCCAAGCCTTTGTGGTATTTACCCGACAACATACCAAACCCCATAGGCGAGTAGGCAATAAGCCCTGCTTTTTCTCGAATGGAAATCTCGGACATGCCAATCTCATACGTTCGATTTAGCAAACTATAAGGATTTTGGACGGTTTGCACTCTAGGTAAATCATGTTGTTCTGCCAAATTTAAAAAGCGAGAAAAACCCCAAGGCGTTTCATTCGAGATTCCAAAATGACGGATTTTACCTTGCTGAACCAAGCCTTGCATGGTTTCCAACACTTCTAAAAAATTATCTTGCCAAGGATCACTAGCGGAGTATTTAAATTCTTTTTTACCAAAAAAATTCGTTCTTCTTTCGGGCCAATGCAATTGGTATAGATCTACATAATCTGTTTGGAGTCTTTGTAAACTTGCCTCCACCGCAGCATGAATAGACGCTCGGCTATAATCAATTTTCCCATCTCTCACCCAAGTTATCCCGGGGGAAGGTCCAACGATTTTAGTGGCTAAAACCACTTGGTCTCTTTTGCCTGTCTTTTTGAACCAAGTACCTATTATTTTTTCCGTACTTCCATAGGTTTCTGCCCGCCCAGGAATGGAGTACATTTCCGCCGTATCCCAAAAATTAACGCCTTGATCTAACGCATAAGTCATTTGCTCGTGCCCTTCCGCTTCTGTGTTTTGTTGCCCCCAAGTCATGGTGCCCAAACAAATCTTACTGACTTTTAAGTCGGTTGTTCCTAGTGTTGTGTATTGCATATATTAGGTTGTTTTTTGTAATTGGAAGGTAAAGATAAACTTTGTTGGTTGATCTGTGAATCTTTGGGATTGTTATGGATTGGGTGAATTAAATACAATAATAGTGAGATCGAATTACTGCTAAATATTGCAATTCAGGTATTTACGTAGTAAATTTGTAATAAGGAGAATTAAAAATCCTGCTAAGAGGGGACGAATTGGGGCAATGCCGCAGTTTATCCTAAACGTACTCCTAAGTACGTCCTCCGCAGGTTGCTCCTTTTTAAAAGAGGTCTTTTGATCGACTGGTTGAAGACCTCTTTTTCATTTATGAGAGAACTAGCCCTTGCCTATTGTATGGAATATGACGTTTATTTTGATGAGAGTGGAGATTTAGGTTGGAAACTCAATCATCCTTATAGAAAAGGGGGTTCTAGCCAGTTTTTTACTATTGCCTACCTCATTCTACCTACCGATAAAAACAAGCATATCAATCGCTTTTTCAAAAAGTTTCATAAAGATCGGAATGGGAAAGAAAAAGAAATAAAAGGGGCTGATTTCAGAAATTATAGAGCCAAAACTATGGCTCGAACCATCATGGGTTTATTGGAATGGAATAATGATATGATTATTGGTGCGGTAACTGTCAAAAAAGCGAATGTACCAACCAGATTGGTCAATTCCAATAATGACAATGTTCTCTACGACCACATGGTACAATTGGGGCTGTGTTCAAAGCTAATAAACTTAGAAAAAGTCAATATCATTCCAGATCAAAGAAGTGTACCTAGCGGTAGCCAAAATAGTTGCTCCGACCTCATTAAACGAAAACTATGGATCGAACTAGGTTCTAAAGTAGAAATCACCTATCGCCCAGAAGAAAGTCAACATAATGAACGCCTGATGTTTATTGATTGGATTGCCAACTTTGTTTGGCGGAATTATGAGAATAAAAGTATGGAAGCTTACCAGATTTTGCAGCCTCGTTTGGGGGAGGATTTGTTGTATTTCTGACAAATGTTTGATAATAGCAAAAATGCTAAGCCTCGTATATGCCCATAAAACAACAAAGCCGTCATAAATCAATGATTTACAACGGCTGCTGTTGATGTTCGTCGGGGTGGCAAGATTCGAACTTGCGGCCCCCTGTTCCCAAAACAGGAGGTGACGTTTTCACTTACTTTTCTTTATCATAACTATTCTTTCCAAAACACCTGTATTTGCTAGGTTTTTGGATAATAAACGAAAAATACCTATTTCTTTTCTTTCCTTTATTTTCATAGTTTTGTGTTACGATTGTGTTACGATGTAAAATTCAAAGTTTATGGCAGTTGCTAAAATTATACTGTTCGATGTGCCTTCCAAACAACTAAGTGACGGTAGATTCCCTATTGTCTTACGAGTTACTCACCAGCGTAAACGGAAATACTTCTCTCTAAATAAATACTGCTTTGCTGAACAATGGAACAAGACTAATAGTGTGCTTTACACAAAGTCAGAGGCCACTAAGATAAATGGAGCAAAGGAGTATAAGGGAGCGAAAAAGGAAAATGATGCACTTGATTCTATCCTTGAAGATGCCAAGAATATTATCAGAGATTTTGAGCGATATAAAAAGCCCTTTTCATTGAGTGCTTTTGAAAAGACTTTTTTGAAAAGCACAGCCTCTTTGGATTTGGAGGAAAGATTTCAAACCATAATAGATAACTTGGAAGATGCTGGAAAAATTAGTACTGCTTCTCCTTATAAGACTACACTTAACGCTATCAAGGAATTTACCAAAGCTGTAAGTGGCTACACATTTAAAGGACTAGAATTGACAGACATTACTTTTAGTTTCTTAAAAGACTTTGAAAAGTATCTCAAGACTAAGCGAGGAGTAAAGGACACATCAATCATTGTCTATATGAGAACATTAAGAGCAGCCATGAATCACGCTATCAAGGAAGGTGTACTAAAAAGAGAATATTATCCCTTCTATGAATACAAGATAAGTGAACTGGATAATTCCACCGACAAAAGGGCTATCAAAAAAGAGTATGTCAAAAAAATAAAG
>CALJIQ010000426.1 GCA_937973995.1 uncultured Saprospiraceae bacterium | reverse complement strand
AGTAGTGTGACATTATTAATTATTGATTATTAATTATTTTCCAGACGCTACTGAACACGCCTAATTAGCTAATAATCAGTAATTAATAATCAATCAACTGAAAAGCAAAGTTGTTAACTTATTTTTGTCAGACTACTTAACTCCCAATAACCCGACTTAATCTTTTTAAACATGAACTATCTTTTTCTTTGGTTGCTTATCGGAATAATACCAATACTTCCAGTAGAGGTGTCTGAGCACGAATTTCATATGAGCAAATGTGAGATTGCTTTCAACAAAGAAGAAAAAGCATTACAAATCATCCTTCATTTATTTATTGATGATCTGGAAGCGACACTGGCAGAAGAAGGGATTACTAAAATGTATATCTGCACAGACAAAGAACATGCGGATGCAGAAAAGAACATGACTAATTATCTGAACGATAATTTTGTGTTAGAAGTGAACGGAGAAAAGGTAGATTATTCGTTTTTAGGAAAAGAAGTATCGGAAGACTTACAAGCAGTTTGGTGTTATTTAGAAATTGAGAATGTAAGCACCATTAAGGAACTCAAAATAAAAAACCAACTACTCACTAGCCTTTTTGATGACCAAAAAAATATCGTTAGCATTACTAGTAGTGCCGAAGGTAGAAAGGGCTATTTTCTATTTGATAAGAAGACTTTTGAAGACACCGTGCAGTTTTGATTTTAGTAGAGAAAATTTATGAATTTTCTCTACTAAAATCCATCTGAAATCAAAAAATCTCAATCTCAGGATTAAAGGTAGCCCAAGCAAACCAGTATCCAATATAATTTAGGGGAGTTTCCAAACGCTCTCCCATTCTAGGTCCACTAACCGCATTACCAAAGGCATCCCATTCCGTTCCTTCATTATCTCTCAATACTGCTGGAAATTGATCCTGCACTGCTTCAAATGATAGTAAGGTGCCATCTGTCAGTTTTCTATTAAACCCAGTAATAAAGTTGAGTGCTTCACTTCCAATTACCACTACCTCCTCACCTCCTACTTGATCTTCTATTGCTGTAATTTCCTCGCCCGGGAAAGTAGCAAAAGTGTAGGCTTTTACAGCTTCCCCCACAATCATTCCTAACACTCGTTCTTTGGGATGTAAGCTATCATCCTCATTGGTGATAGGGAAAATTAGTTGTGTGTTCGTTCTATAATTTCCATAAGGATAAACGCCATAATTTCTACTAAATCCAGTATTGGTGTTCATCACCATGCCATCTGGATACATTTTTTGATAAGTCGCATATGACATTTCCACTACATGATAAGTATTGATGACTTGCCCTTGTCTTTCTCCGTTCACACATTCGTGCCGCATCTGAGACCAATTACTATCCGTAGCTCGATCGTAAGGTAATAGATTGGTGTTGTATAATAATCCAGAAACACCAAAGCTAGTTTCCTCTCCAGCAACTATCCGATCCCAACCAATGCCCGTACCTGTTAATGGGCAGTAGGTAAGTGCTAAGCTAATATCCCCGATTCTATCATTTACGATCTCATGCCAGTCTAGAATAGGGTGTGGATAAGCACGTGCTTCGTCTCCAAAATTGACTGCTACGACTAAATCTTCTGGGCTTAAAAAATCAATTCTAGACTGTTCAGAAAAGCCAGGACTATCCACGGAAGGAATACCATCTTTACCTGGACCTCCATCGAACACTTGATTCTCTGGAATTAGCCAATCTACTGGTTGAGAGGGAGTGTTAGGGGTAGAGGGATTATTGGTATTTGGAGTGGGGTTGTCTCCGTCATCTGAACAGCCAAAAGAAAAGATGACCAGTATACTAATTATTAAAAAAAAATGTTTTTTCATTACTAATGATATTTTAAAAGGTTGATTAGGATTTGAAAATTGGTATGTCAATTGTAGTTGATTTTTTAGAAGGTATTCGATAAAATACGCCTGTCCTAAGTCGATAGGTAGGGGTTACTTGGGTTCCTGTAATATTTGATTGAATGGGGATGGTTAAAGCAGCTTCAAAAGAAATATCTGGTGTTACCCAATAGGAGATACTTGGATTGATAAACCACCAATTCCCACCTGTACTGGGAACGGCAAATTCATTTAATACATCCGCTGCTTGCTTTCGATAACGAATAGTAATTGCTGGATCAAATAAGCTATTGCCGATGACCATGCGCTCACTGATTCCAAGAGCAAGCTGTAGTTCATTACCAAATTGGTAAGCCTGACTACCTAAATAGTTATCATTTGTACCTTTGGTGCTAAAGATAGCGGTAAGATTCAAACTCATACTAGGTCGAAAGGGCAATACTTGAGCCAGCTGTCCCCAAGTAATTATATCCCAAGCCCCACTTCCAGGTTGTAAATCTGCATTCAATGTTAAGCCTTGTTCATTTCGCTTATCTGATGCACCCAAGGGTAGTTTTGGACCTGCACCTAATTGAAAGATCGTATGATTATCATCTGTATTAAACACTTTATATTTAAACAGTAAAACCGCATCCCCAATGCCCTCGGTTGCTGAAAAATTAGTATTATTAAACTGGGAAATTTCTCTCTCTTGACGGACAAAGGAGAAGAAAGCATCTATGGAAAACTTATTTGAAAAAGAATAGCCTGCTTCTAATATTCCTGTATGTGTTTTTCTACTTCTTGAATCATCTTCTAGTGTTTCTCTTCCTGTTTTCAATGTTTCTAACACATTTAAATCATATCCTAAAGACAATTGTATCGCTCCTGCTTCACTGGGCGGCAAGCCTAAATTACTAGCAACAGGTACGCCTCCTGAGCAGCAGGTTTGAGCATATAGACTACCGCCTATTAAGAAAAAAAATAAAAGATATAAATAGGCTCTCACTATCATTTGATATTTAATTTCCAAACTAACGCTTATTTTTAAATTAGTTTTAACCAAAGTCATTGATTCTTTTTACTTTGTCTTTTTTCGGACGAGAAAGATAGGCGTTATGGCTCTTTGGCATTGTGGCGTTATGGCCAAAAAGCCAAAAAGCCATAACGCCACAACGCCAAAAATTGTTATGAAACAAATAGCCATAGACATGGACGAAGTCATTGCTCGTCCAAATGATCGCTTTATCGAATGGTATGCAAGAGATACAGGGATTAAAATAAGAGAAGAAGTATTATTCCAAGAAGGAAAAAAATTCTACCAATATTTTGGGGAGGAAAAAGGAGGGGCTATCAGAGGCTATCTTCATCATAAGGGCTTCTTTAAAGATTTACCCTTAATGGCAGATTGTCAAAAAGTCATTCGTTGGTTAGATCAGCACTATGAAATTTTCTTCGTGACGGCAGCTATGGAATTTCGGAATTCTATGGAAGATAAATATGATTGGTTGCAAGCGTATTTCCCTTTTATTTCTTGGCGACAATATGTTTTTTGTGGACGGAAAGATATGATTGCTACGGATTATTTGATAGATGACCATGTAAGCAATCTTACTTCTTTTAGAGGCAAAGGGATTTTATTTCATGCGCCGCACAATTTAGAGGATACCACTTTTATGAGAGTGAAGAATTGGAAGGAGGTGAGGAGTTTCTTTGAGAAGGAGTTGAAGTAGGTATGAAGTATAAGGTATGAAAGTTAATTACCTCATACCTCATACCTCATATTTAATTTACATTTTCATCCACTTAGAAATGGAATCGTTGTTCATTTTAATGTAATCTGCATTACCTGCTTCTGTAGCTAAAGCTAAAGATTTCTTAGCTGTTGCAATTGCTTCTTTATACTTCCCTAACTTCGCTAAGATTTGAGACTCTTTGCGTACTTGCCAGAACCTTGGGCTATCTCCGCTTGTTGCTTTTTGTACCCAAGTCAAAGCTTTCTCTAAATCTGCTCCTGTTTTACCAGAATCAAAGTAGTAAGAACCAGCCGTATAGTAATCACCTGCAGTTGGTCCAGCTAGTACTTTATCAATAGCGGCCATTACTGTTTCATCTACTTTGGTAGATAGTTTCAAAGTAGCTACTGTTTTTCCCCAGATAAATTCTAGGTCTGCAGAATTAGACGTAACATTATCCGTCATAATTAAAAACGTCTCTACAGAAAATGGTAAAGTCTCTACCGCTGCGGTTACAGTGGCAGCTGGCGTTTTTTCTCTGTAAGGAGACCAACTACCCCCATCGTGTGGATGGAATTCTACTGCCCAAGAAGTTGCATTAGGGATAGCAATTACTGCATAATCTCCCTTTTTAATCGCCACATCATTAACAGTAACATCGTCACTGAACGAAATCTTAGTAGCAGCATTTGCCCCCAATCTCCATTCCTTACCATAAGGAACTAAGGCATTCGCTCCAAAAATAGTTCGTCCTTTCATACTTGGACGAGAGTATTCAACCGTTACATCGGTTAATCCAACTGTCTGCATCACCTTTGCAGCAGGGCTAGCAGCAGGTGTTTTTATTTGTGCTTGTGCTTCTGTAAAAAAGAAGCCTAATACTGCTACAAATACAATAGTTAACGTTTTTTTCATGATTCTATATTATTTTCTTTTTGAATTAGAATAGGATTACTCCTTTTGAAATTTGGGTGCAAAATTAGGATTTCTTTGGCTATTCTTTCCTAATCTTAACAGTATCTTAATTGTATTAGGTTGCAGTCTTATCCCGTGACTTCTCGTAACTGGATAATTTTTATACAAAATCTGCTAAAATTATCCAGTGACGGGATAACACGTTTCTCGAAAGTTTTCAAATTAAGAACTGCTGAAACGCTAATACGAATTAGTGTTAGTGATTCATTATCAGTGCTTTATGCTTTAATTTAATAAAAAATGAAAAAAAATAGCAAATGGGATAGGGGGGAAAGGAAAGATTAGTGTCTTATACTATACAATTCCGATAAAAGTAAATCCCTGACAGAAGAAATTCTGCTTTAATCCGACTCAAAAAATAAAAGTATGAAAGAATTACGTACTACTTCTATTTTAAGCCAATTTCCGATTTTTAGTACACTTTCAGAAATTGAACTAGAAAGACTAGACGAAATGGCAGAAAAGCATGTCCTATCTAAGTATAACTTTATATTCTTAGCGGGAGATGAATCAGATACTATTTATTTCCTTTTAAAAGGTAGTATTAAAATAAGCACGCACTCTAGTGATGGCAAGGAAGTCATTAAATCTGTTTTGCACCCACTAGCCATGTTTGGCGAAATGGCAGTTATAGGAGAAACCCATCGCCCAGATTTTGCCCAAGCCATGAATAATGAAATACATTACTGTGCATTGAAGGTGGAAGATTTCAAGAAATTGATGCAGTCCAACTTCAATTTATGTAGCAGCGTGTTAACCATGATGGGTGGTCGCTTGCGCAAAGCGGAAAATCGCTTAGAAGGATTAATCTTCAAAGATGCTCGTTCTCGCATTATAGATTTTATCAAAGAAACGGCAGAAGATAGAGGTAGAAAAGTAGGCTTCGAAACCTTATTTAAACATACTTTAACACAACAAGATATTGCTAATATAACGGGCACTTCTCGTCAAACAGTGACCTCCGTTTTGAACGATCTTAGAAAAGAAAATTTAATCTATTTCAATAGAAATAGCATATTAATAAGAGATATGGCAAAGTTAGCCTAGTGGCTAAGGAGTCAGGTGACAGGGGGCAGGTGTCAGAGCATGTAGAATATTTTTCCTAGCTAGACATCACCTGACCCCTGACTTCTGACCCCTGATTCCTCTAAAGATTTAGTTGTTAAATGCAGTTCCCAAATGGTAGTTGGTCTTCATCAATTGCCATTTTTTTATTGGAGAATATTGGAATGTTGCTTTGATTCGTTATAACTTAGTCGAGGCGTCAGAGATCAGGCGTCAGGAATCGGGTAACATACCTAATTCCTGACGCCCGACCCTGACTCTAAAAAAAACGTTTATGAATCGAAGAACATTTATAGAGTTCCTTGGAAAAGGAACAGTAATGGCTAGCCTTACTCCCCACCTATTAGTCTCTAACACTTCTTTTTTTAAAGAATTCAAAGGAATCAGTCCTTCTGATGCAGATGAATTAAAATTGGCAAAGGGACTGGATTATGATGTATTGATTAAATGGGGCGATCCTATCAATACCTCTGATACCTTCGGTTTTAATAATGATTATACTGCTTTCTTACCATTTGATCCTGCCAATCCCAATGATGGTATTCTTTGGGTAAACCATGAATACGTAGACCCTTTGTTTGTTTCCAACTATACAGGAGAGAAAGAAAAAACCAAAGAGCAAGTAGCAACGGAACAATACAATGTTGGAGGCAGTATTTTGCATATCAAAAAAAATGAAAAAGGGAAGTGGGAAGTGATTCAAGACGACCATCTAAACAAAAGAATTAGCGGACAAACCAAGATCCCTTTTAATTGGGAACATCCTATAGCAGGTAAAAAAGTAGCGATGGGTACTTTGGGTAATTGTTCTGGAGGCATTACTCCGTGGGGGACTATCCTGACTTGTGAGGAGAACTACGATATGTTCTATGGAGAGCGAAATTTTAAAGATGGTAGTATCAATGATAAGCGCTCTTTTTTAGGTTGGCAGAAACAATTTCCCAATCCTCCAGAACATTATGGATGGGTAGTAGAAGTAGACCCTCGCACAGGCAAGGCACAAAAACATGTTGCGTTGGGACGCTGCGCACACGAATGTGCCACCGTAAAGGAATTACCAGATGGACGATTGGTGGTGTATTCTGGTGATGATTCTGTAAATGAATGTTTGTATAAATTTATTAGCGATGAACCGGGGTCTTTATCCAAAGGGAAGCTATATGTAGCGAACGTGCGCCTGGGTAAATGGATGTCGCTACACAGAGAAGACAACCCTATCCTTCAGAAATTATTTAAGGATCAGACAGAAGTATTAATTCGATTAAGGGAGGCAGCTAAGTTTGTTGGTGGGACAGGATTGGATCGACCCGAAGATATTGAAATTGATCCCTTAAATGGAAATGTCCTCGTTTCTTTAACGAATAACACAGGGAAGGATAATTATTTCGGTTCTATTTTAAAGATTGTTGAAACGGATGGTGATCATACCGCACTTACTTTCAAACCAGAAAAATACTTAGCAGGTGGAAAGGAGACAGGCTTTGCTTGTCCTGATAATATGGCATTTGATGTAGCTGGTAATCTTTGGTTTACTTCTGATATATCAGGTAGTTTGATGCACCGAGAGCCTTACACTGAATTCAAAAATAATGGATTATTTCTAGTACCTCGTACTGGACCAAAAGCAGGAGAGGTGATACAAATTGCTAGTGCGCCTAGTGATGCAGAATTAACAGGTCCTTTCTTTGCCCCTGATGGGAAGACATTGTTCTTGAGCGTACAGCATCCGGGAGAATATTCAAAAAGCACAGAACCAGAGGAATTAACAAGTCATTGGCCCGATGGAAAAGATACACTGCCTCGATCAGCAGTGGTGGCTATTAGTGGTAAGACCTTGGAGGCGATTCAGGGGTTGGGATAGGTGCTGATTAGACTTTAAGGTATTATGGTATTGTGGTGTTTTGGTAGTATGGGTGAGTTTTCAATAATACCTAGGCAGTTATCAATAATCAAAATATCGACTACGCATTTTGAGAGACCGGCAAAGTAATATAAAAAGAAGTTCCTTTTCCTTCCTGACTATCAAAATTAATACTGCCTCCATGTTGTTCTATAATACCATAAGAAATAGATAAGCCAAGCCCCGTTCCTTCCCCTACATCTTTCGTGGTATAAAATGGTTCAAAAATTCGGTTTTGGGTGGACGTATCCATGCCCACTCCATTATCTGCAATTTCAATGCGGACATGACCATTATTTTGAACGGTAGAGATTTCGATTTCTCCCGCATATTGCTCTCCCAGAGGATGCGCATCAATGGCATGAATGGCATTATTGATAATATTTAAAAATACTTGATTGATTCTTCCTATTTGACAATCTACTGCTGGAAGCGAACCATATTTTTTGACGACATTGATATGTCCATTAAATTGACTATTTAAAATGGTGAGGGTGGAATCAATGCCTTCGTGTATATCCGCAGGCGTAAAGGTTTCATTGGAATTTCTAGAGAAGGTTCGCAAACTCTTCACGATGCTAACCGTTCGATCTGTGCCACGTTCTATCCCTGCTAATAACTCTTCTATTTCTTTTTGTAATAATTGCACATCAATCTGCTTACCGACTTGTAATAATTCTCTAATACCATTCTTTAAGTCTTGGTGATTTTCAAGGGCTTTCACTTTTTCTAATACATCTTGCACATCTTTAAAATCCATTTTAAGTGCTTGTACATTAGAGGAAATAAAATTGATGGGGTTATTGATTTCGTGGGCAATACCAGCAGTTAATTGACCCAATGAAGCCATTTTCTCAGAAGTCAATAACTGATTTTGAGTTTCTTTCAGCGTATCTAGGGTTTTTTCTAATTCTTCTTTTCGGTTTTGTAATTGTTGGGTGCGTTCTCTTACCGTTTCTTCTAGTTGTTGTTGGTTACGTTGTAATTGGCGTACTCTTGTTTTAAATAATAAATAACTCAATCCCAACAAAGCTAAAAATGCGCCTACTCTAAAATACCAAGTTTGTACTAAAGTAGGCTTCATAATAACGGTTAGCTCAGTAGGCGCTTCATTCCATTTTCCATCGTTGTTAGCTGCCTTTACCATGAAGGTATAACTACCAGGATCTAGGTTGGTATAGCTCACAGAGTTGTTGTTCCCAGTTTGCCAAGTGTCATCAAAGTTATCCAGTTTATAAGCATAAGAATTTTTTTCTGGAAGGGTATAATTAAGGGCGGCAAATTCAAAATAGACGGCTCTATCTGAAGAGGATAAGACTACTTCATCGGCTACACTAATGTGATTTTCTAACTTCGAATCAGGGTTAACGGGGACATTCTTATAATTTAATTTAAAATCTGTTAGGACTACTTTAGGGGGAATATCATTTGCTCTCAGGGTAGCAGGATTGAAAACATTTAAGCCATCTTTTCCACCATAAAACAATTCTCCATCTTTTCCTTTATAACTGGCATTGCTTTTAAATTGGCTATCCTGTAAACCGTCCTGATAGTTATAATTTTTCACATTATCTTTTTGTCTCCTTGGACTAAAGGAAGTAATTCCCTTATTGGTACTTAACCATAACGTTCCATTTTTATCCTCTTGGATGGCATGAACGGCATTGTCCGCAAAGCCATTTTTAACATTATAAGTATCAAAATAGATGTTGTTTCCGTCCTGATTTACTTTGTTTAAACCACCTGGTGTACCAGCCCAAATCGTTCCTGATAAATCTTCATGTAAACAATAAATCAAGTCATTATTAAGGCCTTGTGATTTTAAAAATCTTTTAAATTTTTCTGTTTTAGGGTTATAGATATTCAAACCTTCCTCTGTCCCAATCCAAATATTTCCTTGTTGATCTTCTAGCATACATCGTATCTGGTCGTTGCTAATAGATCGCTTGTTTTTGGGGTCTCTAAAAAAATAACGAACCTTATCCCTTCTTCGATTCAAAACATTTAAACCATTCTCCGTGCCTACCCATAATTGCCTTTTACGATCCTCCAATAAGGAGCGAATATTGGGATGCGAAAGAGAGAGATTTCTTCGTTGCTCAGAAAAACGTTGTATCCTTGGGTTGTCATTATTATTGAAGGGATAACTAATCTTATCTAATCCACCTGAAGTACCGATCCAAATGTCCAAATTTTTATCTTGTAATAAACATTGTACATGGGCGCTAGAGAGACTCCTTTCAATATAATATTGGTGGTGGAAGTGATCTATTTTACTTCTTGTGCTATTGATGCGGTTTAAGCCTTTAAAAGTACCGACCCATATATTGCCATTGTTGTCTTCTAGAATGCTAGATACATCTGGACTACTCAGATTATTACCCGTTCCACGACCACTTTGATAATGGGTGAATTTTTGAATGCCGGGATCAATTTTATTCAATCCATCTAGGGTGCCGATCCATATGAGGCCTGTTCGATCTTTGTATAAGGCGAGTAAGGTATTACTGCTAATGCTATAAGAATTGACATACTCAACTTTATAGGAGGTAAATTGGAAATCATTGTTGTTGAGGTTTAAGGTATTTAACCCTCCTTCTTCTGTGCCGATTAGGAGATTTCCATTATTATCTTCTTCTAGACTCCATATCGTATTGTCGTTGATGCCATTTGGGGTAAAACCTTTCTGGAAGGATTTAAAGGTTTGCGTGGCTCTATCATACAGGAGTAATCCTTTATCTCGACTACCTAACCAAAAGTTTCCTTTGCTATCTTCGAAGATATCAGAAATACTAATGTTCAAAAGTTGTTCAGGTTCCTCTGGATTGTATAAGGTGGAGACGAAGGTTTTGTTATTAGGGTTATAATACTGTAAGCCATTCAATCCAAAGAATCCTATCCAAAGACGTTTATTTTTATCTTCAAATAAGCAGCGCACATTATTGCCTGCGATATTTCCCCTCTTTATCCCCTCTGTGGTAACATAAAAACTTCTAAAATTCGCCTCTTCTGGGTGGAATAAAAACAAGCCTTTTTTAGTAGCTACCCAAAGGTTTTGATTACTATCCTCCAAAATATCTTGTATGTAGTTTTGGGAAGCATTGATGCCTTCTTTCGTCTGGAAAGTGTATCGTTTGAATTGATCTTTTTCTCGATTGAATAGGTTCAAGCCATTCACGGTTCCTATCCATAGTTTTCCTTTACTATCTTCGTATAATTTGGTGATATTATCATTACTTAGGCTGGTAGAATCTTGCAAGTCATGAGAATATTGGATAAACTGAATACCATCATACCGATTTAATCCATTCAGTGTCCCTACCCATAGGAAACCTAAGGTGTCCTGTTGGATACACTTCACATTATTATAAGACAAACCCTCATTAGAAGTATAATGCTCAAACTTAATGGTATTGATCTGAGCAGATAAAAAGAAGGGCAAGCAAAATAAAGCAATACTATATGTAGCTTTGAAAACCCTCATTGATTTAGTCTCTTGTCTTTTGCGTACAAAAAAATCACAGTCTAAAAAGAAGAATGTTGAATGGGTACACAGATTCAACATTCAAAATGAAAATAGATACAATAAATTAAAAAACACTTTCTGGTCTTTACTTTAATTTTTGATAACCTTTTTTATTTATAATAAAAAAAGATATTGGAAAAGCTAAAGTAAAGACCCGAGCTAGTCTGTAGGTCTTTATTGCCACAATGCTAAAACGGGTCTTACATTTATGGTAAATAGATGGGATTTACCGCCCCAAATATTCAACTAATTACGAGATTAAAAAAAAGACAGTGACTAATTCACTACTGTAATTTCCAAATTCACTGACTTTGTGTGCAAATAAGCCTCAAAATCGGCTTTTGGTATTATGATTTATTCTATTTGAAAGGTATTTTTGATCTTTTTATGAGTATTACAATGAACGCAGAGGTTCAAAGACGCAGCGTTTTTAGATGTATAGAAAATTAATTTTTAGTTTTTTTATACATCACGCTATGTGTACTATGTGACTTTGTGGTTATCACATTGTGTTTTTAGAGTAAACTCAACAATCAAATCAACATTTAAATCCCCCCTCGGATAGCTTCAATTTCCGCCACTGTTTTAGGTATGCGAGGACCCAATACTTTTTGCCCTCGTGCCATTATTAATACATTATCTTCAATTCGGATGCCGCCAAAGTCACGGTATTTTTCAAGTTTAGGATAATTAATGAAGTTCTTAAATTTTCCTTTACTTTCCCATTGGTCAATTAGCTCAGGAATAAAGTAAATCCCTGGTTCAACAGTCATCACATGCCCTTTTTCTAAGGCACGACCAAAGCGTAAGGAACGCAAACCAAATTGAGGATTGCGTTTGACTTCATCCGTATAGCCCACTAAGTCTTCCCCTAAGTCTTCCATATCATGTACGTCTAAACCGATAGCATGACCCAAACCATGTGGAAAAAATAGGGCATGTGCTCCTGCTGCAACCGCCTCTTCTGTATCTCCTTTCATCAAGCCTAAGTCCTTCATGCCATTTACTAAAATCTTGGCAGCATTTAAATGGACCTCTTTATACAATACCCCAGCTTTACAAGCGGCAATGGAGGATTCTTCCATATCTAATACCAACTCATAAATATCTTTCTGCTTCTTGGTAAATTTTTTAGAAATTGGGAAGGTACGGGTAATATCTCCTGCATAGTGCATGGCAGTCTCTGCACCAAAATCACCAAGTAGCAATTGCCCTCTTTTCAAAACATTTCCATGATAATGATTATGCAAGGTTTGCCCATTAACGGTCAGTATAATGGGGTAAGCTAAATTACCTCCCGCACTGATAGCTACTCCATGTACTTTTCCTGTCACCTGTGCTTCGGTCATACCCACCTTAGCAGTTTGCATAGCAGTTAGATGCATATCCGCAGTAATTGCTAGAGCTTTTTCCATTTCCCTAATTTCTTCTTTTCCTTTTATTAAGGCTTGTTCTATAATGGCTTGAACTAAAGGAATACAAGAAATACAGGATAATCCTCTAATGGGTACCCCCAACCACTCACTCAATTTGATTTTATTTTCTGGACGATACGGGGGAAGGAAATGAATGGCTTGTCCTGATTTCTTTGCCTTCTTAATGATAGCCGCAATTTTAGAAGGGGGCAACACTTTTTGAATACCAGATTTTGCAGCTAATTCCCTTAAAGAAGGTTGAGGACCCGTCCAAATGATATCATCTATCGTTGATTCTCTTCCAAAAAGCATCGTCTTTTTCTTATCCAAGTCAATAATGGCAGTCAGCCCTGGTAAGTCTAAACCGATATAATATAAAAAAGTACTATCCTGCCGAAAGTGATAGGTATTGTCAGGATAATTCATGCTACTCAATTCATTACCCATTAATAGCACTAGTCCTTTTTTTACTTTTTGTTGTAGAACAGCTCTTCTGTCTGTATAAATTTTTTTTGAAAACATAAATTATTAAATTCCAAATTCCAAGCATCAAATTCCAAATTCTAATAGACGCTTTACGAATATTCGTTTTTTAGTAGATAATGTAAAATTAAATTTTCAGAAAGAAAAATGAATATTAAAAGGATGTAAAACTTGTTGTGAACAATCTTATCTTTGTGTGGTTATTCAAGCCCTACCTCCCGTATTAATTTTGAACATTGTATTTTTGAATGGTTGAATGATTCCAACCGTCAAGATTCGACTTTCAACACTCAAAACTAACAAAAGAATGCCGAAAGACACCTCAATCAAATCGGTCCTAATTATTGGAAGTGGTCCGATTATTATCGGACAGGCTTGCGAATTTGATTACTCTGGAACACAAGCTTCTCGATCTTTGAGAGAAGAGGGAATTGAAGTCACCCTTATCAATTCCAACCCCGCTACCATTATGACCGATCCGGTCACCGCAGATTATATTCATTTATTACCGCTTACCGTAGAAAGTATTATTCAAGTATTGGAAGAACGCCAGATTGATGCGGTTCTCCCTACTATGGGGGGACAAACTGCGTTAAATCTCGCAATAGAAGCAGGTAAAAGAGGGGTGTGGGAGAAATATAATACTAGATTAATAGGGGTTGACTTGGATGCTATTGAGGTAACAGAAAATAGAGAGGCTTTCCGACAACTAATGGTGAAAATCGGATTAAATGTCGCTCCCTCTTTTATTGCTAATTCTTTTTTAGAAGGAAAAGAAGCGGCACAAAAAATTGGCTATCCATTAGTTATTCGTCCTTCTTATACGCTAGGAGGTCATGGGGGTGGCTTTGTGCATAAAGAAGACGAATTTGATGAAAAATTAAGAAGAGGCTTGAATGCTTCTCCTACTCACGAGGTATTAGTAGAAAAAGCAGTATTGGGTTGGAAAGAATTTGAGTTAGAGTTATTGCGGGATGCCAATAATAATGTGGTGATTATCTGTACGGTAGAAAATTTGGATCCAATGGGTATCCATACAGGGGATAGTATAACGGTTGCCCCTGCTATGACGCTCTCTGATACGGCTTACCAACAAATGCGAAATGAGGCGATTCATGCCATGCGTTCGCTAGGCAATTTCGCTGGAGGTTGTAATATTCAATTTTCCCAAAATCCTGAAACAGAAGAATTAATTGTTATTGAAATTAATCCTCGGGTATCTCGGTCTTCGGCATTAGCTAGTAAGGCGACGGGGTATCCAATTGCTAAAATAGCCGCAAAACTGGCATTAGGTTATACACTTGATGAATTAAAAAATCAAATAACCAAGACCACTTCGGCGTATTTTGAACCAACTTTAGACTACGTGATCGTCAAAATGCCTCGTTGGAACTTTGAAAAATTCTGGGGGGCAGAAGATCGGCTTGGCTTACAGATGAAATCTGTCGGAGAGGTTATGGCCATAGGCCGTACCTTTCTGGAAGCCATGCAAAAAGCCTGTCAATCGCAAGAAAATAATCGGGCAGGATTAGGGGCAGATATGAAGGAGTGGATCAGAACAGATGATATTTTAGATCGATTGGAAAGAGCGGGCGCGGATCGGATTTATCGAGTAAAAGATGCCTTGCGCTTAGGTATCCCTGAGAAAACGGTGCATAAATTAACCAGAATTGATCCGTGGTTTATCAAACAGATTAAGCGATTAGTAAAGGTAGAAGATCAAATTCAACGCTATAATGTACCAGAGGATATACCTGCTGATTTCTTTAGAGAAATAAAGACAATGGGCTATTCAGATGCGCAAATCGCTTGGTTATTGCGGATAGATGAAGCTCCCGTTACCAAGCAACGAAAGAAATTAGGCATCCGAAGAACCTACAAAGTCGTAGATACCTGTGCAGCAGAGTTTGAAGCAAAAACGCCTTATTTCTATTCTACCTTCGATACGGAAAACGAAAGTATTCCTTCTGATAAAAAGAAAATAATGGTGCTGGGTTCAGGTCCTAATCGAATCGGACAAGGCATCGAATTTGACTATTGCTGTGTGCATGGCATTTTAGCCATCAAGGAAGCGGGTTATGAAGCGATTATGGTCAATTGTAATCCTGAAACCGTTTCTACTGATTTTGATGTAGCGGATAAATTATACTTTGAGCCAGTCTATTGGGAACATCTAGAAGAGATTATTGATTTAGAAAAACCAGAGGGCATTATTGTTCAATTGGGTGGACAGACGGCGTTAAAATTAGCGGAGACCTTTCATAAGAAAGGAATCAAAATAATTGGTTCCAGTTTTGAGTCCCTAGATTTAGCAGAGGATAGAGGGGCGTTTTCAGATTTATTAAAAGAGCTGGAGATTCCTTACCCAAAGTATGGGGCGGCAGACGATGCAGATGAGGCATTAGCCATTGCCAATAGAGTAACTTATCCTGTATTAGTGCGACCTTCTTATGTATTGGGTGGTCAGCGAATGAGAATTGTCATCAACGATGAAGAATTGGAGCGACAAGTATTGACCATCTTCAAACACATGCCGAATAATAAGGTCTTGGTAGATCAATTTTTGGAGCGTGCCAAGGAAGCGGAAGTAGATGCAATCTGTGATGGAGAAGAAGTACATATTATGGGCATTATGGAACACATCGAGCCTGCGGGTGTGCATTCTGGTGATAGTTCCGCCGTCTTACCTACGTATAGTCTTTCAGAGAATGTGCTGAATCAGATGAAAGAATATACCAATAAATTAGCCTTTGCGCTAAAAATCAAAGGCTTAATCAATATTCAATTTGCGATCAAGGGAGAAAAAGTATATGTCATAGAAGCCAATCCAAGAGCTTCTAGAACTACTCCTTTTATTGCCAAAGCTTATCAAATCCCTTACCTAAATATCGCTACTAAAGTGATGATGGGTACGCATAAATTGAAGGATTTTACTTTTGACAAGAAACTAGAGGGGTATGCGATCAAAGTCCCTGTCTTTTCTTTCAATAAATTTCCAAATGTAGATAAATCTTTAGGCCCTGAGATGAAATCTACTGGTGAAGCTATTTACTTCATTAAAGATTTGACCGATCCATTTTTTAGAGAATTGGATAAGCAGCGATCTATGTTTTTGACTCGCTAATGATCTGAATCGCAGATTCCGCTGATTTGGGATTGATTTCGCAGATTAGATTATGTTGATAAAATTGATTATTGCAGATTTGGTGCACGTATGATCTGAAATAATCAAAAAAATCTTTTTCATCTAATCAGCGAAATCAATTAATAATCTGAGAAATCTGCGATTCAGTTTATGTAATCCAAGACGGTTTTGCGTCTTTACGTAAAACTATCTATCATGACTCTATTTAAACTCTTCTTCATTCCCATTCTATTCGCATTTTCTTCTATTCAACACTTATCTGACCCACCAATAAAATGCGAGCAAGTCTATCAACAAGCTAAAAAAGATCACGATCAAGAACAACTGAAGTATTACTATTTTGGGATAGCACAATTACCCTTTACTGTAGTTAGCGAAATGAAATCGAAGTATCAGATTGAAGTGATTGCGCTAGGCTGTATGGTGAATGAAGCGCAGATTTGCTATAATCAACAAGTAGATCTTATTTTAAAAGCAAAGACAGGGAAGGATTTTTATGGGTTACTAGGAACAATTAAGTGAGCGGCTCACTCGAAGTGAGCCGCTCACTTACCTTACTAACGAATCACCGCAGCAGGCATATTCCGATCATATCGACCTTTAATCACAGGCGACTGTCGATTGCCCGTATAGGTTCGGACATTAGATTCTGTATAATTATACAATTCTTGGATGGTAACAATTTTATCAAAATTAGTATCTGCCTCTCCTTTCAAGCCTCTAATCAGGAAGTGACTAAACACCCCTTGTCGAAGCCCAGAAGATTCTAGCGAAGTTTCATTGGATTTAGAAGAAAGTATTAACGCCGTACCAGGGGCAGCTTGTGCGAGGGTGGCATAGTATTTTTCCAAAGCATTTTTAGCAGAACTAGTACCCTTCATGGCCAATAGACTACCAGAATGACAAGCATCTGCAATGCAGATTTTATATTTTGCTCGGCTATTTTGGAAAATCTGATTGATCTCTTCGTGGAGAATTTTATTATTAAAACCATCAAAATCACTAGGAAGAAAAGAGCCTTGCAACCCATGACCTGAAAAGTATAATAGCACTAAATCATTACTACCTGCTCTTGAAAAGACATCTTGAAGATTCGTTAGAATATTATTTCGAGTAGCATCTTCATCAATCAATATACTCAAACGATCATCAGCTAATGCGCCTCCTTCTGGGCTTTTCAAAAAAGCATACATGCGATAGGCATCGTCATCTGTAAATTTTAAAGTTGGCATATGGTTATAAGAGGAGACTCCAATGATGACCGCCCAAACTTTTGAAGGGGTATTAGCCATATTGGGAGTTGCTATTTTGGGACCTTGTGGTGATGTATTGCCTATAAAAGAACCATTGCGCCAAATTCCATTCACTTGCTTGCCAGTTGTTAAGAATAGAACACCTTGTCCATTAAAACTACCGTTCTCCCAATTGCCTTCATAATAGTCGCCATTCTCATATTGAATAGTTCCCTTTCCATGAGGTAGCTTTCGTTGAAAATAACCCGTATATCTGGCACTGTGACCTCGATAAATATAGGTACCGTAGCCACTAACACAATTGCCCATCACGCAACCCTCACCTGCTGCCTTACTGGCTAGTTGGGTGGGCATTTGGATAGGCGTATCTAGGTCAAATACGTTACCTGCTTGATTGACAGGCTGTCCTTTATGCCAAGTGCCCGTCCATTTTTTTCCGCTGACTTGGGTCTTTGTTCCTTTGCCATCGGGATAGCCGTTCTTCCATTCCCCTTGGTATTTACTATTATCTGAGTAATAGCAAATCCCTTGACCATGCATGCGACCATCTTGGAAATCACCTACATATTTAGCTCCACTAGGGTACTGAAAAGTACCTTTTCCATTGGTGCAATTACCAGAAATACATTGTGCGGATAAAAAGAAAGGAAAGCAGAAGATTGCGATTAAGCAACAAAGCAAGTGGCGGTCTTTCTTCATAGTTGTCTTAAATGTTTATGGGAGTGTTCTCAAGTATATTTAAAAATCAATCATTTATTAGTCCTAGAAATTCTGAAATTAACAAATGATTATTTTTTAAATATTACAAACAAAGTACCAAATTGATTATTCGTTGTCTTCTTAACGTTTAGGGCATCCAAAAACTTATGTTTGAAATGTGAAATATGATTGCGAAATGCGAAATATTAGCAATTCATCCTTTTACTCTGCCTCGCGCTCAATATAAGCTCGTAAATCCTGCAATTGCTGTCGAGACATACGCTCTTCTGTATAATGTGGCATATAGGCCCCTTTCCCAGGAATAGGTTCTGTTCCCCACCGGGTTACTTGATATAAGGAATAGCGGGTATATTTTGGGATATGTTTTTTTAAATGCTGAAAAGTGGTTTTAGAATTGTCCAATGCATAAAAAGAATAGCGTTCATTTTCATGACAATGTTTACAGCTTAACTCATATACTAACTTTCCGTTTTCAGGGTCGCCGTGATAGGCTTCTCCCTTTTTTCTATTCTCAGGTGGCGGAATAAAGGTGGCTTGTGAAGCATTGGGGTATTTTGTTTTTAATAAAGCAATGACCTCTTCTGTCGGAATCTCTTTATCATAGGCTTTTTGGATGGTTTCTTTTTCGGTGTCTGTCAATTGTAAGTCTTTCATTTGAAGCTCTAAGGTCCATAGATAAGCAATAATGGATTCAATTTCCCATTTTTTCAACTTCCTACCTTGAGCACATTCTACTGCGCATAATTGAATGGCTTCATGTATATTTTTTCTAGCCTTAATGACCAAATCACCATATTTTTTATAATAGTCTCCATTATAAAAATTGGTTCGATTCACCGCACCGTACATGGTTGTACCTTGCAGGAATGGAATGCCTTTTTCTTTAGCATATAGCAGCCGATCCGTAGGATTTGGACTGCTCAAATCGGGATCTTCTTGCGCCACATTATGACAGGAAGTACAGACAAAGTGCTTACTTTGTTTTTTACTTCTCCCTCCACCCGCCTTGGTAGAAAAACCTGTATGAAATAACCGTCTTCCATTTTCAACAGATACATTTCTTATTCCAAAATGAGGATAATGCTTAATTGATTGATCTCCCAATCGCTTCATTACCGCCGCTACAGACTGTTCTTCAAAAGCATATTCTTTTTGAGAAGTATTAAGAAATATTGATAAAAGGAAAACGATGAATAAAAAATATTTCATGAATGATTTTTTTAGAAGTCAGACCATTTTATTCAACCCATTCAAAAGATTGCAATAGCACTTGAATATCTTCTTTGATAAATGCCAAAATAGGAGCCAAAGAATCAGGTTCTGCTCGACTATTAAAATAAAACGCCCCTCGGATAAAATGTTTTTGTTGTAAGCTATCTGTCAAGTAAAATTGGACAGGGGAAGCTACCGGTCCCTCCACATCGAAAGTCATTCCGATGGCACGATGTTTATTCTCAAAAAAAGCATCATCAATAAAAGAGGCTTTTTTATCATGCCAATCCGACATTTTAAAAGCATCTTTCTGTAAGGTTTCAATATTGTTTTTTCCCTTGTCTATCGGAACGTAGCTACAATGTAAAATGGCGTCAAAATCTGGGAAAGTAACGTCAAACCAACATTCATTAGGGGCGGCTTCTCCAAAAAAATATTTGTCTTGTTCTATCTTTGCGTATGTTGGATACTCAAAGGTCATAGTACAATACGACTCTCTAAAAGTCTGATAACTTTTTTCAGGATAGACTACCTTTGGGTACGCTCTAGGTTTTGGGGCATAAATTGGCTCTTCGCATTGGAGAAACCCCAAGGCTAACAGGAATATACCGTAGAAAGATATTTTTTTACGCATTGATTTTTGTGGTTGATTGATTATTAATTTTAAATGGAAGGACCATTGTTAATTACTGATTATTAATTATTCTACAAATGTGATAAACACGCGTAATTAGCTAATAATCAATAATTAGTAATCAATAATCAAAAAAAAATTAAAGTAAAATTACTTTTGTCCACCCACTTACTACACTGTAAACTAAGTTTCTTTATTTTTTGCTCGGCGCCTGCGGCGCCTCGCACAGGGGGGATTTGGGGGAGAAGATTTTTCTAAGTCGCCATAGCGACTTAGAAAAA
>CALJIQ010000425.1 GCA_937973995.1 uncultured Saprospiraceae bacterium | reverse complement strand
GGCCGTACCATCTTCTGACCATTGCCATACATTAAATTCGGATGCTGCGCCTGCACACTCAATCGTAACAGCAGACCAACCATTTAACCCACCATCAAAATCTCCTTGCCCCGGTTGATCTCCCCATACTACTCGCTGTTCAACGTCTTGTATGCGGATCGTACCAGTAAGTGGTAAAAGACTTCTGAATACCATGCATTCTTCTTGACTAAGAAAAACGGTAGGAATGGTAATTTCCTCTGTAATGTCTGGATCATCTGCCAGTGTTCCAAGCGTTCCTCCTCCTTCAGCGGTACTTGGTCTATTGTTACAGATTAATATGGCAATGGCACCTCCATCTTGTGCATTTAATGCCTTGGTTTTAAAACTACAAGTACCTCTATCCACCACTGCAATCTTACCATCTATATCTGTAGTAATAGGGGTACATGCTTCATTGGGTTCTGCGGATACCATTTCTCCAATAACATCCCCCTCTATGCATCCTTTAAAAAATTCAGCATTCCCTAGAGTATAGATACCTGCTGCTTCTGCTGGTTCTGTGATTTCCAAAACAGATTGGGCAGAAAGAAAGCCTGTCCAAGAGATTATTGAAAATAGTAAAATGAATCGTGTAAACGTTCGCTTCATAACAAGTATGCGTTTTTAAAGAAGGCAGACCAAATTGAAAGTAGTTTAATACTGTTTGGAGTTTAAAAGTAGCCCAACAAAGGGGTCTGTCCTCGATTGCCTGATATAAATTTTGATAAATATAAAGTATTCGCCAATAACGGCAGTGCAAAGGAATAGAAAAACGGTATTATTTTTTTAAAAAACAATAAGTTTTTATTATCCTGGTAGTCATACGACAAAACCTAAAAGGAAAAATCAGCGAAAATTGCTGTCAATAATAGTAGCGTGTTAGTAGGTTTTTATCATATTTGCGGATTGTTCGTAAAAAATAAAATTGCCCCTTTAGAATCCCTTGTGCGAATCAGATTGGCTCGATGCCAATCTGATTCGCGGAAAGTAGCGTTTCACGTGATTTGTCAACAACTAATAAAGTTTATTAAACTAAAATATGTCAAACAATTTATTAGCCAATAAAAAAGGAATCATTTTCGGTGCGTTAGACGACAAATCTATCGCTTGGAAAATAGCAGAAAGGTGCGTTGAAGAAGGGGCCAGCATCACGCTCACGAATGCGCCTGTTGCGCTGCGTTTTGGTAAAATACAGCAATTGGGAGAACAGCTAAATGCAGAGGTAATCCCTGCTGATGTAACGGTGCAAGAGGACCTGGATCACTTATTCGAAAAATCAATGGAAGTATTAGGCGGAAAGGTAGATTTCGTACTGCATTCCATTGGCATGTCCCTAAACGTGCGGAAAAAAAGAGCCTATACCGATATAAAATATGAATGGATGCATAAAACCTTTGATATATCTGCTATCTCTTTTCACCGAATGATGCAAACGATCTATAAGAAGGATGCTATAAATGATTGGGGGTCCATCCTTGCCTTAACCTATATAGCAGCACAAAGAACCTTCCCTGATTATAGCGAAATGGCAGAGTCCAAAGCTTTATTGGAGTCTTTTGCTAGGAGTTTTGGCTATCATTTTGGAGTGGAAAAGAAAGTGCGAGTTAATACAATTTCTCAGTCTCCAACCTTCACCACGGCAGGTAGCGGGGTAAAGGGATTCGATAAATTTTTTGATTATGCAGATAAAATGTCTCCATTGGGGAATGCCTCTGCGGAGGCTTGTGCGGATTACTGTATTTCTTTGTTTTCTGATTTAACGAAGATGGTAACCATGCAAAATCTATTTCACGATGGAGGGTTTTCAAAAATGGGATTGAACCCTACTGTTTTAGAAGGATAAAAAGAACTTCTGCCAATTCAAGAATTCTTGATAAAACTATGTGGTCAATAATAGGCATGCCAATTAGTGTACTTGCCAAAAAAAAAGTAGTCTTTTTGAAAAAAAATGTCAAAAAATAAAAGTACTAATAAGTCACAAATATCTGTCTGAAACCTACGGATATAAGGGGATTTTTGACATTGAAACCCCTGATTGGTTATCACACAGACAAGAAAAATTAAATTATACTACTTGAATGTCACATTTTAATGTATTTTATAAAAAAAAATAATTCATAATTCTTATCTTTGAAATGCCTTTAATGATTCTCTCTATTGTGGTAAAGCCTTTTCTTAAAAAATAAGGCTTTACCTTTTCTTATTATCTGTTCCTTCAAACGTCTTTCCCTTCTTCTCTTCTAGTCTTTTTTCTATTTTTTGATATAGTTCTTCTAGCTTTTTGGGGTTCCTTTTCAATCTTTGAAAATCCTTTTCAAAGATGGAGTCGGCTACTTCATGAATCTCCAATATTTGCTGATAAAATACCGTACTGATGCTATCTCTTGAGTTAACATCATAGGTCTTAACCATTGCTTCGGAGGCGTGAATGTCTGATATAATGGCACTTAGCTGTTCATCCGATAAAGCGTAAGTATATTCTGTTTTTTTACAGGCTGGTGAGCTTGCTATTAAAAGTGCGCCCAACATCGGTATAATTCTTGTCCTATTTCCCATTGATTGTTTTGTTCTTTTTGTAAAACTATGAAAACTATCTTTTTTTATTGACTTCCTTTGGTTATCAATGAGTTAATGGATAAAGAATATAATGATCAGTAATTCTCAAATTAGGAATTTTCTGCGAGTAAACGATAGCCGACGAGCCAATCATTTATTCATTGTGAACTTACTACCTCCTCCCTCACTCATTCACTTCCTGACTATTAAATATTATACCATTGAGGCATCTTATTCTTGTTAGTGGTTGGTGGTTGTTTTTTTCGACTTATTCCTTTAGCCAAGGAAGTAATAATATGACATTATTGGCTAATTGGAATGAAAATACGATTAGCCGATCGGGTAATTTTTATAATGATTGTTGGGGCTATGTAGATGGGGTAGGGAATGAATATGCCATTATAGGTTCTCCACAAAAAATCCATTTTTTAGACATCAGCACGCCTACCCAACCAGTATTAGTCAATGAATTTGCAGGGGGTAGCAATAGTTTGTGGAGAGACATCAAAACTTATTCTTGCTATGCCTATAGCGTGGCAGATGAAGGTATGGAGGGCTTGATGATTTTTGATTTGTCGGGTTTGCCAAATGGATCTATCCAAAAGGTATATCAAAAGAATGAGGTGTTTACGAGGGCGCACAACATTTATATTGATGTGCCAATGGGGCGACTATATGTGATTGGGTCTGATTCCAGAAACCATGGATTGATTGTATATGATCTAACTGAAAATCCAGGCAATCCAACTTTACTAGCTAGTGTTTCGCTGCCAGGTGAATATATCCACGATGCCTTTATAAAGAATAATATAGCGTATTGTTCTCATGGATACAACGGGCTATACATCTATGATTTTACGAACCCTGCTAACCCACAATATAAAGCATCCTTAAATACGGGAGGCTATAACCATAGTAATTGGCTGACTGAAGATGAAAGGTATCTTATTTATGCGGAAGAAGTACCTACTGGTTTGCCTTTAAGAATGGTTGATCTAAATGGCGTTGATGATGACGATTTACAGGTGGTCAGCACCTTCAGTAATTCCTTATTGACCACTGTAGAAGGTAATGTCACTTATCATAATCCATATATCGTAGATCAATATGCCATTATTTCTTCCTATGAAGATGGCGTTACTATATTTGATTTATCCGCTCCTACTTCTCCCCAACGAGTTGCTTATTATGATACGTTTGTCAATAGCACCTATAGTGGCTATAATGGCTGTTGGGGCGTCTATCCGTTCTTACCCTCTGGTAATATTATTGCCTCAGATGGGATCAATGGACTATTTATCCTTTCCACCGCTCTTCCCCTTACAACAGACTGTAATAATGGGATAAAAGATGATTTTGAAGAAGGAATTGATCGAGGAGGTTTTTGCCCATCCTACTGTACAAATGGTACTAATAAATGCTCAGATTATGATAAAGATGGTTACTCGGTAGAACTGGATTGTGATGATTTCAATCCCCTTGTACCTGCCACCCCAGGCACGATTTGTAATGATGGTGATCCGACGACACAAGATGATCGCATTCAGTCTGATGGCTGTACTTGTCAAGGACTTTGAAATATACCTATCTAATGAACAATTTTTTTGTTAAGCTACTTTTGCTAATATTTATATCTACGCTTAGTACTATTAGTTTCTCTCAGCAGCGCAGTTGTGGGGTATGGCATCCCGATCAGGCGCAGCGCATTTCACCTGAGCAACAGCAATTGTATGTTCAAAAACGACATGCTTTCCAACAACGAAGTAATAGCCTTTATCGAAATAGTGGAGCTTGTTCTACGCCTATCAGACTACCAGTTGCGATTCATTTTCAAGAAATCAATAATCCTGATACGGTTTGTCTTAGAGCTTTAGCAGAAGATCAAGTCAATATATTAAATAGAGATTTACAAGGTACGAATGCGGACACTACTTTGTGGCAAGCAGACGCGTCTTCTTTCCCAAATATATTTCAAGGAAATACTTGCATAGCGTTAGTACTTGCCAATCAAAATCATCCCAATGGCTACGGTTTGAAGGATGGAGATATAGCCGTTACTATCAATAAAACTTCAGGAGATTACGTGCCAGCTTGGTCAGGGTATGTCAATATAGTAGTCAGAAACATCGTTGATTTAGGCTATGCACCGCTAGGAGGGATCGGTAATGGAGATGCGATCAATGTGGACGATAATGCTTTTGGTACCTTTAGCTGTGGTCAAGTAATTCCACAAGCACCCTATCATTTGGGGCGTACCTTAGTACATGAATTAGGTCATTATTTATTCCTGAATCATATATGGGCAAATGAATTTGATTCTTCTGGCTGCAATTTTGATGATGGGATAGCAGATACGCCCACTGCGGAAGGACCACATTATGGTTGTCCGAGTTTAAGTGCTTCCTGTTCTTCAAACGATTTGCATATGAACTATATGGACTATGTAAATGATGCCTGCATGTATATGTTTACGGAAGGTCAAGCGCAAGTAATGGAACAATGGGTCTCGACTAATTTGCAAGCTTTGACGGCGAATGTGAACACGGTATATGGTTCAGCCACCTGTGCTACTTGTACCCCACAGGGCTGCACTGATGTAGATCAAGATGGGTATTGTGCGGAGGTAGATTGTGATGATTCCGACAATAGCATTCCTGCTGCTTCGGGCACTGCTTGTAATGATAATAATCCTAACACTTATAATGATGTGATTCAATTAGATGGTTGTACTTGTTTGGGGATCACTAATACCTGTTTACAAGAAGGTGGAGATTCAGATGCGGATGGTATTTGTGATAACCAAGATTGTCGCCCTTTTGATGCTTGTTATCCAAAACCCGTAGGCACTGCTTGCGATGATGGCTTTAGCCAAACAGTTCAAGATCAAGTTCAGGCAGATGGTTGTACTTGTTTAGGGATCGGAAAAGTACAAGCTAAATTATATTTAGAAGGGTTTTATGATGCGCAATCGCAGACCATGCAAACCACTTTGAATAATCAAAATTTATTGCCTTTGGTCCAACCTTATCAGCAAGCACCTTGGAATTATACGGGATCAGAACAAGTATCCGCTATCCCTATAAATGCGGTGGATTGGGTGCTAGTAATAGCGAGAGATTCTAATGAGGTGATCATTAGCCAAGCTGCTGGTTTTGTCAATGCCCAAGGTCAATTGATGGGAATAGATGGTAGTATAGGGATTGATTTGTTAGGGGGCTATGGAAACCATATTTCTATTCATCATCGAAATCATTTAGCAGTCGTTAGTGCAAATACCTATGTAGAAGTTTTGGATTTCACCCAAACTAGTTCTAGCGTAAAAGGAATTGAACAACTAAAAAATATAGCAGGGTTTTATTGCCTGTATGCAGGTGATTATGATGCTAGCGGTATTGTAAATAATCAAGATTATAATAAATGGGTTCTTAAAAAGTCTCTGTTGAATCAATACCTAAGCGTAGATGGTGACGGCAATGGCGTCATTAATAATTTAGACTACAACCTATGGATCGGGAATGGTGCTAAGATTGGTCATCAAGAGATTCATTATTGATAGGGTAAGTAGTACTACTTTGTCAGTATAAAGACTTTGAATCACAGACTACCAGAAAACGTCGTCAGGAGACGACTAGGATATACATTTTCAGTCTGGAGACTGAAAATATCGAAGGGTGATGGTTCAAGTTTCCAAACTTGAACCCTATATCCTTCCCGTCTCCCGACGGGATTTTCCTAAAGTGACAAAGGAGAAGTAGTTAGACAGAATAAATAAAATAGTCGAGTAACTCGTCGGATGGCTGCGCCGTCCGATGAGCCTTCCCATCCGACGGCGGTAGCCATCGGACGGGATTTCGTCCTTTCTGTCAAAGTACTTAGTGCCAAATGATTAACCATAAACTATATATGTTAAAGAAGGGTAAAGTGTCTATTATTTACCAAAACCATTTTACTTTCGCTCCTAGAAAGACTACCATCTTTCGGGTACTATAAGGTTAAAATAAAAAATTACACGAAAAGGGAGTAATACCTAGTATTCCCTCATCAAAGATCATCCATTTCCCCCTCCATCCATTTCGCTGTCCATTCACAATTCCTTCATAAACCATTTCAGGAGGTACAATTTATTTGGGCGATCCATTCCAACCTTACTAATGGGCACTCCATTAGGCAGTATCTGTATTTTCAAATCTTTTAATCAATTTGTTTAGTCAAAGTAATGCTTTGTACTGAACAGAAAAACTATTGTTTTTAGTTATGAAAAAACAAGTACACCTGCTTGCAATGCTATTCCTTTTTTTGGGAATAATGCAACACTCTTTATTAGCAAAAGAGACAAAACATCTGGCAGATTTAAACTCCGTGACGGTCTCCACTACCTCAAGTGGTATTCATGTGAGTAGTCCATCTGTCACTATCCAAAAAATTGCTTGCGTTATTAATTACGTGGAGACGGTTTACTGTTCTAGTGGTTGTGGAACTGCTAGGTCTGTTACGCTTTCTGGTGGCAGATACAAAGTGAAAGTCTGGGTGGGATCAAGTTGGACACTTTATGAACAAGAAGTAGAAGTGGGAGATGGTAACGCCAATGGTAATAACGGCAACAATGGTAATACCAACGGCAACAATGGTAACAACGGTAACAACGGCAACAACGGCAACAACGGCAACAACGGCAACAACGGCAACAATGGCAATAACGGCAACGCAAATGGTAACGGCGGCGGTGGCACCACAGGTGGCGGTGGCACCACAGGTGGCGGCGGCACAACAGGTGGCAGCGCCGGTGGTGCTGGTTGTCCGGCCATTACAGCGAATACTGGAGTTATATATGTCATTGGACATGGCATTGAAAAAGTAGTATATAGCGATGGAAATGGAGAAACAGAGTTGTGCAATGGCAATTGCTCTAGTAGTGGAACGTACTATGTACCTGCTGGCACTTATACGGTAAAAGTATGGTATGGCAATGATTGGATATTATGCCAACAAACCGTTCATGTTCCTGGTAGTAGTGGCACAACAGGCGGTGGCACAACAGGCGGTGGCACAACAGGCGGCGGCACAACAGGTGGCGGCACAACAGGTGGCGGCACAACAGGTGGCGGCACAACAGGTGGCGGCACAACAGGTGGTGGTGCTGGTTGCCCAGCAATTTCGGCAAATACAGGTGTCATTTATGTAATTGGACATGGTATTGAAAAAGTAATGTACACGAATTCACAGGGAGAAAAGGTGTTGTGTCATGGCAATTGTTCTAGTAGTGGAACGTATTATGTGCCTGCTGGCACTTATACCGTGAAAGTGTGGTATGGCAGCGATTGGACATTATGCGAACAAAGCATTCATGTACCTGGCAGTGGCGGTACAACAGGCGGTACAACAGGCGTTACAACAGGCGGCACTACGGGTAGCACAGGTGGCGGCACCACAGGCGGTAGTTCAGGAGGGACGACTTGCTACGTGGCAACCAATACCAATTATTGTCCAGGAAATGGTGGTGCGTATGGCGGGTATTTAATTTTGAATGGCATGCCTAATAGTTTCTATACCATTCACTATGGTCAGTTCACAGAATATAGCAACGGTACGGCTACCCTCACTGGCAGATGGTCGAATACGGCTTATCCCAATTACTATTTTGATGTGACTTTTTATTTATCTGGAAAATATACACAACATTCTCCCAAGGCTCATTTTTGTGGAAGAACTCAGTCGAATATTCACGCTTACTCTTCATACTATGGAACGCTCATTGGTGGAGGAGGATATGCAGGGGTTCAATTACAAGCTACTGCTACGGGAGCACATTTTCAGGTAGGGATGAATGCGAATATTGCCCATTTGTACGATTCCTTTGGGGCAAGTGGCTGGTTCACGGTTTCTGTAGTGAGCGGGCATGTTACGCCAGGTACTGCCTCCGATGGAGCAAATGGCGATATTAATATCAATTTGATGGCTTCTTCTTGTAGTCGTTCAAAAGAATTTACAAACTTCAATGCCTATCCAGTAAACCGCTCTATCGAACTGGAATGGGTAACCAACACGGCTTATCGAAGTGCGGAATATATTATAGAAAAATCCACCAATGGAGAGAATTTTGAAAAACTAGAGGTAGTCAAAAATGAGACAGATAGTTGGGAGCCTACTTATTTTACGAACTTAGATACCGATCCTGTTTTGGGTACTAATTTTTACCGCTTAAAGCAAGTCTTTGAGGATGGCTCCTTCGAATACTCTAAGGTTCAAGCGATTGATTTTGGTATTGATCTACAAGCGATTGAGGCTTTCCCTAATCCCGCACAAAATGAATTGACGCTCAATTTAGTAGAATTTGCAGACCAACCTGCCAGCATTACGATTAGCAATCAGTTCGGTGTAATAGTAGAAGATAGGAAATGGGATGCCTTGCCATCGGATTTATTGAAAGTAGATTTATCCAAGTACGATAATGGTATTTATTTCCTTCGTACTAAAATCAATAGAGGTAAGTTTATTACGCAGAAATTTATTGTGAATAAGATGGATTAGTGGCTGGTGACTGATGGAGCATGTCCAAATCATAAATCATAAATCCATGTAGGATGAGTCCTAGATATATGATTGATCCCGTCCAAAAGACGGGATGATTTCAGATGTATGATTTTCTCAAAAGTCGAGGGTTAGCTCTAGGTGACTGAAGATTGGAGATTGGTAAGACATAACCAATTTCCAATCACCAGTCACCCATCACCATTCCCTAAAAATAAATCCCTCCTCCAATCGCCAAACTACCATATTTCAATTCCCCGAAATTGATATCTTGATAGCCTGCATAAATCAAGTATCGTTCTAAATGTACCTGTATTCTAGCTTGGCTCATAGCTCCAAAGCGGTCGTTTATCTCTCCCATTTGGGTTTCCACATATAAACTTAAAGGCTTTTTAAAGAAATAATTAAATCCTGTATTTATGACAAATGCTTTATCATCTGATACGGTTTCTTGAGTTTCAGAAAGAAATAAGCCGCCCATTCCCCACCAAAAATGGATGCGGTGATGTCGTACTCGGTTATAGGAGAGATTAAAAGAACTAAAACTGATACGGTTGGTGGGATCATTAGACTGATCAAAAATTTGAAGATGGCTAGCTTCTGCCGTAAGCAGACTGATTGGCGCATATTTTAATTGTACCAATCCTCCTGAAGTTCTTCGTTCATTATTTTGGAAGTGGGCAATTCCTTGGAATCTGCTTTTGTCTCCCACCAACGTAGTGGGTAAAAATAGACCAGCATCTGGTGCATCATAAGGAAAAGCGGCAAAAGTGGTTTCTTTCCAAGTAGGTTCATTCGGGCCTGCTATGACGGCATAATATATGCCTTCTATAAAAATAGGTTCTAATAATAATTGCCAAAATTGCGCTTTGGTGGGTAGATAACAAAGAGTAACCAGATTGAATAATAGTAGCGACTTTTTCATCGGGGTAGAAGATTTAATGATCTAACGAAATTAGGGTACCGGAAGTTTAAGTTCTTCCAACCTACTCGTTTAACTTCAAAAATATTTGTTAAACTCTCGAATTGAAAAAGAAAATCACTTAATTTACAAAAAACTTATTACTTTGTAACTAACGTTTTTTGGTCTTCCCGTAGCCACCAAATTTATTTGATAGGCTCATAAGGTTTTAACTATCAGTTTATTATGAATCAGCCAAATAAATTTGGCGATTACGGGAAGCATACAAAAACTTTTGTTACAGTGTACTTATTGCAGGTCCGATAGACAAACTTACATGAGATACTTATTTTACCTTCTTAGCTGTTTGGGAATACTTAGTTTCGCCATTACAGAAATAGAAACTAGAAAAGACTATCCACAAGATTATTTTCGCTCTCCCATCGATCAACCCATTCGCCTTTCTGGTACGTTTGGAGAATTACGTCCAAATCATCTACATTCTGGAATTGATATAAAAGCGGCTGGTGGTAAGACAGGTCAACCTATTTTAGCAGCTGCAGGTGGCTATATCGCTCGGATAAAAGTGAACTCTGGAGGCTATGGAAATGCCATGTATATTGTCCATCCCAAAGGCTATATGACGGTGTATGCCCATTTACAAAATTTTAGTAAGGAGGTAGCGGCCTATGTGAAAAAGCAACAGTACGAAAAGAAATCTTATAATGTTGATTTGTACCTCGGACCAGAAACTTTCAAAGTTGCCAAAGGCGAACAAATAGGCCGTTTAGGAGTATCAGGTCGTTCCTTTGGACCGCATTTGCATTTTGAAATTAGAGATAATAGTACCCAAAAACCAATCAATCCATTGTTGTTTGGATTTGATATGGAAGACCATATTGCTCCCAAAATGCACCAATTAAAAGTCTATCATTTAAATGATAAAAAAGAAACCCTGCGCACCAAAACCTATGACCTGCAAAAATCAGGAAATAACTATCGAGTAAAAGGAGATACACTTACCATAGGTGCATGGCGAGCAGGCTTTGCCCTGAAAGTCTATGACCACCACGACGGCGTTTCTAATTGGAACGGCATCTATGCCTTACAAATGTATCAAGATGGAAAATTGGTCAACGGTTTCCATATGGAAACTTTTGCCTTCAAAGAAAGTCGCTATATCAATTGTCATTTAGATTATGCCGAACAAGTTTCCAATAAAGCCTATTTCAATAGATGCTATCCGTTGCCTGGGAATAAGTTATCGGTCTATGACAAAAAAGAAGGGATTGTTCCGTTGCATAAAAATAAAACTAGCAAAATAGAACTAGTGGCACTAGATGCAGATGACAATAAAAGTACGTTTACCTTTTGGGTAAAAAGAGGAGAAGTAGCGGAACCACCTACCAAAAATTTTAATTATACGATGTCTTATGGACAAGCCAATTCGATTTCCTTACCTTCTTTAAAAGTTAATTTTCCTGCGGGCGTTTTCTATGAAAACGTTTATTTAAAATATGAAAATAGCTCCGATAACTCTGAAGATGTTTATTCCTCCGTGCATCATATAGGAACTAAAACAGTGCCTGTTCATACCTATTTTGACCTCTCCATCAAGCCTGATAACGTCCCTGCTCATTTGAGAGATAAAGCGGTAATTGCCTATTGTGAAGGTGACAAAATGATTAGCCAAGGCGGTAAGTGGAAAGGGGAGTTTCTTACTACCAAAGTACGAGGCTTAGGAGATTATTGTGTGACTGTGGATGATATTCCGCCAACTATAAAACCTGTTTCTTTTAGTTCCAATATGGTAGGTGCATCAAAAATTTCTTTTAAAATAAAAGATGCCATGCCCACAGGCGGGAGGGCAAAAAGCATTCGCTACAAAGGCTATATTGACAACCAATGGGTGCTAATGGAATTTGACGAGAAAAAAGATATACTAACCCATCGCTTTGATTCCAAAACAGGAAAAGGAGAGCACGTTTTTAAATTGGTGGTAACGGATGACAGAGGCAACCAATCTGTTTTTCAGGAGGTGTTTGGAAGATAAATCAATTGGCGTTTTGGCACTGTGGCGTTTTGGCATTATGGTGAGAGGGTTCAGAAAAAAGAGCTTTCCGACATTCTGGAGAAAAGCCATAATTTTGTATTAAGAAGCCACAAAGCCACAAAGCCACAAAGCCACAAAGCCACAAAGCCACAAAGCCACAAAGCCACAAAGCCACAAAGCCACAAAGCCACAAAGCCACAAAGCCTATTTCAATATAGTAACAATTCCCTTCATAGTAGCCCCTTCACTAACATCCAATCGGAGTACATAGTAGTAGGTACCCTCAGGTAAAGTCTGCCCATTCTGAGTGCCATTCCAATCATTCCGATAGGGAGAGGCTTGATAGACTACATCCCCCCAACGATTAAAAATTACGATTTCATTATCTGGATGACCATCTGGGTCTGCTTCGATCGCTGGTATTTTTAAAGCGTCATTCATGCCATCTCCATTGGGGGTAATGGCGTTGGGCATTTCGGCGAGCCTCACTTCTATAAAGGTAGTAGCGAATCCTTCGCAGCCATTCTCATCCATGATGGCTACTTCCACTTGGGTGTCGCTAAATAAAGGAACGGTTTGTTCTGCACAATCTGAACAATCAAATAGTTCTGCTGGTTGCCATTCAATGAAGGCTATCGAATTGATAGGAGTATTCCCTGCTAAAGACAAGTTGACCCGATCTCCTGTGAAGAGTTGATCGGCAGAAGCGTTGATTTGTATATTTAGGGCAGCAGGTGCTTCTATCGGAATTAGGGTATCCCATTCGCAAGCGAGGGAATCTTGTATGGTTAGCGTATAAGTCCCCGCAGAGAGATTTTCAAAAGCGCCATTTATAGCAGGATTTCCATCTAGTTGTATGTCATAAGGCGCAATACCACCGATAATCTCCTCGATATTGATACGCGCAGTTTTTGAATCTTTACAAGCTGGAGGGGAAATGGACAATAGGGCAGTTTGGGGTAAATTATCATTTTGTAGAATGACGATGTCGTCTTGTGAGACACAGCCATTGTCTTCGTTAATGATTTCCAATTGGTAGGTGCCTGCTTTATTAATAGAGGTAGTAGCCGTTCTAGAAAGGATATTATTATCGGCATCGAACCACTTGTACGCCAAAGCTGCGGATTCATTGGGTAGGCTAGAAGAAAGTTCTAGGCTAGGTTGATCACATCGCAAGACCTGATCTTCTCCTAATTCTATAGTGGGAAAGATTTGGTTATTTTCTACAAGAATGGAATCTTGTAGTGAACATCCTGATAGCATGCTATTAATGTTAATTACATATGTTCCAGGTCGATTGACCGTAATAGCTGGATTAGTAATGGGGGTCAATATATTTCCATCCAACGTAAGCCATTCAAAAGATAAATCGTCTGCTATATCTGTTTTAGTAACCTGCAAGGTTTGAATAGTATCTATACAATCTATGGTCGTTGGTATAGGAAACTCAATTCCTTCAATAGCGTTCTTTTTCGCCACTTGCACCGTTGCACTAGCTTCACAACCCGTGTCCATATTTAAGATGGTCAATTGATAGTTGCCTGCTTCTTGGACCGCAATAATCCTTTCCGTTTGGTTGATACGTTCTCCATCTCTAGTCCATTGGTAGTCAAAATTATTTCCAATCGAGCTACTATCGGTTCCTATTTGGACTTCTGGATGATTACAGGTAATTAATTGCTCTTCGCCTAAGCTGACTGTGGGTAGTCCTCCTTCGGCTTCTATTGTCACCTCCTCTTGACTGGCACAGCCATTTAAGACATTGATGATTGCTAGGGTGTAGTTACCTGCCGCCCCGACAATAACCTCCGGGGTGTTATCTGGTCCAAGGAAAACCCCATCTCTGGTGGTCCATTGAAAAGCAAGGGTGTCATTGGCTAACAGCGTAGTACTTCCGATGGTCAATTCTGGTGAACGACAATCAATGGTAGGATAGTTGTTCTCTAAGCTAAATGTGGGGGCTTGTATATTTAAATCTACTACCACCGAATCTGTTTCAATACACGCCGTATTCGGATTAGTGGCTGTCAAATAATAAGTACCAGGTTGATTCACCAAAATAGTGAGGGAGTCTGAAATAGGGGTAAAGCCAGCACTAGAAGCAGTCCATTCTAATAATAAGGTAGCCTCATCTGATTGGATGCTACCAATTAATTGCACGGTGGTATCATTGTAACAAGTAATAGCAGTATTATTCCCAGCATCTATCTCGGGTCGGTCTTGGTTATCAATTACTTGGATGGTATTAAAGGAAGAACAGCCATTTTCAGAGTTCTCAACAGTTAATCTATATGTACCTGCTGCATTGACCATTGCATTCAAAGTACTGCCACCATTGATAATCATCCCATCAAGCGTACTCCATTCATATAGTCCTTCTATAGCGGTGGTAGCAGATAGAATAGTAGTTGGGTTAGTACAGTCTAAGGTCTTAGTTTCTTCTAGTTCGATGGTAGGCTCTACTTTATTTTCAATGACCAACACACTATCAAAGGTAGTACATAAATTAAAGGAATCGATGACTTGTAGTATGTAGGTATCAGGAGTGGAAATATTTGATAAAATAGACCTATTATCCAAAATATTGCCTTCTTGATTTCTCCAGGTATAATATAAAACAGGACTAGTGGAAGCGATCCCTTCTCCTAAGTTCAAGGTTGGGTTGGTACAAGTCAAAGCAACTTCTGTGGGCAAAGACACCTCTGGATGAATTCTGTTATCTGTAATATGAACGAAATCACTATCGCTGCAAAAATTATCGGTATTGACTATCGTTAGGGTATAAGTGCCGGGGGCATCAGCCATCGCTATAAGACTATCGGTAGAAGAAATTATATTACCTGTTTCAGTAGTCCAAGTATATTGATACTGAGGCCCTTTTTGAGAAAAAGATCCATCTAATACAATGGTATCTTGACAATTCAGGATGGCATCTACTCCTGGTCGGACAATGGGTAAATTCCTATCGGGAAGGATGGTAATAAAGCCACTCTGATTTTCACAACCTGTCGTTTCATCTACCACAAATGCCACATAGGTAGCACCTGCCAGTGCATCCGTCGCTCTTAAAATGGTATCTTCAAATACTTCTTGTCCGTCCCATCGAATAGCAGTATTCGGTAAATCACTTCGTGCAGTATAGGTGATTAGATTATCTCGACAATTAATGCCACCGCTTTCTTGAATGGTAATTTTAGGTCGTGGAGCTTCTGTAATGGTAATGCTGTCTAAGGCTTGGCAGTTATTATCTTTATTGACCACATTTAAAATATAAGTTCCTTCTGCGGTAACCAATTGGGTATGCTCATTTCCTAATAGTTCGCCTGCTAAAACTTGCCATTGGTAGGAAAAGTTATCCCCTTGAGAGGTGGCATCCGTACCTATCAATAGTTCAAATTTTTCTATACCTCTACAATAAATCGTATCGTTCCCTGCACGAGCAATAGGATTATCTAAAGCAGCGATTACTGCCACCATATCTTGGCTTCTACAACCTGTTTGGGTATTGACGACTGTTAATCTATATAAGCCTTCTTTAGTAACTTCCGTTTCCATAGAAGTGCTAATCGTAGCTCCAGGTTCATCGGTCCAGATATAAGAAAATTGATTACCTTGAGAGGACTGTGTTCCATTCAAGGTTACTTCTCCAATGGAACAATTTAATTCTTGCGGATTTCCTGCCTCTGCTATCGGAGCGATTGTATCGATGGTAATATTAATTCTTTCGGTCGTTGTACAATTATT
>CALJIQ010000424.1 GCA_937973995.1 uncultured Saprospiraceae bacterium | reverse complement strand
GCTTTACCAAGTCACTTCAAAGTGTGCCCCGTAAATTAGCTGATTAAAATTGGGACTAAATTGTCGGGGGCACTTCAAGTGACCCCGACAAATGGTTCTACCAATTATAAGCTTTTTATTTTCCAATAAAAGCCTTAATTTGAAAGAACATTTTTCAACCATACTATTATGAAAAATCTTATCTATCTCTTCCTAGCAACGGCACTGTTATTACTTACCTATTGCACAACTCCACAAAATGTAGCGACAACTAAATCACAACAAACAAAGCCCAACATCATCTACATCCTAGCCGACGACTTAGGCTACGGTGATTTAGGCTGCTACGGACAAGAAAAAATAGAGACCCCAAATATAGATGCCTTAGCAAAAAATGGAATGCGCTTCACCCAACACTATAGTGGTTCACCCGTCTGTGCGCCTTCCCGTTGTGTGTTTCTGACGGGCAAGCATACAGGGCATGCCCATATTAGGGGAAATGATGAGTGGGCAGCAAGAGGCGAAGTTTGGGACTTTGCAAAGGCAGTGCAAGATCCTAATCTAGAAGGGCAGCGACCTTTGCCCAAAGATTCTATTACCATAGCAGATGTATTAAAACAACAAGGGTACGCTACAGGGATGGTGGGCAAGTGGGGATTAGGGGCGCCTTTAACAGAGGGCATTCCGAACAATCAAGGGTTTGACTTTTTCTATGGCTATAATTGTCAACGGCAAGCGCATACTTTTTACCCGAAACACCTTTGGAAAAATAAAGAAAAAGTTTGGTTGGATAATAAGCTAGTCCCTCCAAGAACGAAACTAGCGGAAGGGGCTGACCCGAACGACTTAGCAAGTTATGCGGATTTTAATTTAAAAGAATACTCCGCAGAATTAATGCATACCGAGGCTTTACAATTTATTGATCGACATGCCGATCAACCTTTCTTTTTATACTATGCTTCTCCTATCCCACACGTACCGTTGCAAGCCCCACAACGTTGGGTAGATTATTACCATGAAAAATTTGGCGAAGAAGAACCTTACTTAGGAGATAAGGGCTATTTTCCACATCCTTATCCACGTGCAGCCTATGCTGCGATGATTTCTTATTTGGATGAACAGGTGGGCGATTTAGTGAAAAAATTAAAAGAAATCGGGCAGTATGAAAACACCCTCATTCTGTTCACAAGTGATAATGGTCCTACTTATGCGGGTGGGGCAGATACGCCTTTTTTCGATAGTGCTAAACCGTTCAAAACGGAGAGAGGTTGGGCAAAGGGTTATACCCACGAGGGCGGTATTCGAGTGCCTTTGATAGCAAGCTGGCCTACTAAAATTGCTCCTAATTCAACCAGCGATCATATCTCTGCTTTTTGGGATATGTTACCTACTTTTTGTGAAATTACTGGCGCTACAATTCCGCCTAACCGAGATGGAATTAGCCTGCTGCCTTCCTTGCTAGGAAAGGGTATTCAACAAAAACACGACTATTTGTATTGGGAATTTCCAGCTTACAAAGGACAACAAGCTATCCGTCTAGGAAAATGGAAAGGCATCCGGAAAAATATCTTTGAAGGCAATATGGCGATTGAATTATACGATTTAGAAACGGATTTGCGAGAGCAAAAAGATGTAGCTGCCCAACATCCAGAAATCGTACAACAAATGGAGCATATTATGGTACAAGAACATGTACCCGCTACCATTGAACGTTTTAAAATTAAACAAATCGGAGATTAGTCTAGTGAAGAGTTAAGAATGAAGAGTTGAGAGTAATCTTCATTCTTCATTCTTAACTCCTCACTCTTAACTTAATTTATGTCGATTCGGAAACTGGCAGGAGAAACGGTGATTTACGGAGTGAGTAGTATTCTGTCTCGCATCTTAAATTATATCATACTAACCCCTTACTTGACAAGAGTATTTATAGAGGATGGGGAATATGGTATCATTTCAGAATTATTTGCCTATGCTGGGTTGTTGATGGTCTTGTTTACCTATCGGATGGAGACCGCTTTTTTTCGTTTTGGTAGTAGAGACACCGATATAGAAAAAGCCTTTTCTACAGCGTCTATTTCTCTTTTAATCTCCACTTTTATTTTTAGTTTTTTCTTTATTGGAAATAGCGAATCCCTCGCCAACTTATTGAATTACCAAAATAATATTGAGTACGTTCAAATCCTAGTTTTGATTATTGCTTTTGACGCTTTAATGGCAATTCCTTTTGCGCGATTACGTTTAGAAAATCGCCCTATCAAATTTGCCATTTTAAAGATAGCACATATCTTTATCAATATTGTTTTGATTTTTTTCTTCCTAGAATTTTGCCCTATTTGGATAGAAAAAGGGTTTAATCAATTCGAGAAAATCTATAATCCAGATAATCGAATCCAGTATGTGTTCATTGCTAATTTATTGGCAAGTGGAATTGGTTTATTATTACTCATTCCAGAGTATTTAAAAGTGAAACTGCTATTTGATTTTTCTTACTGGAAACAAATGTTTCGATATGCTACCCCTCTGATTATTGTGGGTTTTGCTGCTATTATCAATCAAGTAGGAGCCATTCCTTTATTATCTTATCTAGGGATAGAGTCTATCGAAGAAAACCGAAATCAAACTGGTATATATGGTGCCACCATCAAACTAGCAGTATTAATGAACCTATTCACCCAAGCCTTTAACTACGCTGCCGAGCCCTTCTTTTTCCGCCACTCCAAAGAAAAAGGTTCTAGGGAAATGTATGGGCAAGTTGGACTCTTATTTACCTTAGTTGGAAGTATCGTTTTCCTCGGCATCATGCTCTACATAGATGTCATACAATTATTCTTAGGAGAAAAATTCCGTTCAGGACTAGAAGTCGTCCCCATCCTTCTAATCGCCAACTTATTATTAGGTATTTATTATAATTTTTCCATTTGGTTTAAACTGACAGATAAGACGATTTGGGGGGCATATATTTCAACTGGAGGAGCAGTAATCACCATACTAGTCAATGTAGCATTGATACAACGCTTCGGGTATATTGCCTCTGCTTGGGCGACTTTTAGCTGCTATGCATTCATGGTCGTCGCTTGCTATATAACAGGCAAACGATTCTACCCCATTCCATATCCAATTGGTAGAATGATTACGTTAATAGCCGTTGCAGTAGGATTTTATTTTATTAGTACGATCGTTAGAGGATGGTTGGGAGAGAGTTTAGTCGCTATTCTAGGAGTGAATACGATCCTGTTTCTTGCCTTTATGGGAGTGGTTTATTTATTAGAGGGAAAGGCAGTAAGGGCAGCTATTCAGTAAATTATTTAAAAGATTGTAATAATAAAGCGACGAAAACTAAGAGCGAAACAGCAGCTACTATTGAGCCGATTTTTTGATACATATACTTTCTGTCCTCCGTGCGTTTTCGTTGGTACTTTACGGTATTTTTATTCTCATTCACATTCAATTCATATTCAAAATCTTCTCCTTTAGGACTTAAATTTAAATTACATTGATGCTCATCGATGTAAAAAGTGTACGTTTTGGATTCGGTGACATTAAAGTCAATTAACATGACTTTGGAATTGCAGTGGACCACCAAATGTCCAGTGTTAGCTCCATGCAGAATACCAACTACATGTTGCCGACCATAATCGTCCCAATACGTCCAGTGTGATTGGTTCATCATGATATGGGTGTTTGTTCATAGTATAAGGACGGATTAATTGAAAGTGGCTTTTACTTCCTTCCTCCAAATACTCAGAAGTTAAGTAATTGTGGTGTAGTCTTGTTTGCTAGGTGAAGGTTAAAGAATAGATGAGTGACAATCTCAGGTTAGTCGAGCGTCTAATTAGTCTATCAAGATACGGCAAATACTTTAAAAATGCTATTTGAGGAACCAAAATTTAACATTTTTCATTTCCTTAAGCTAGGTATTAGATACCTTTAAAGGTCGGACGATTACCCACAAGTTTTGAAAATTATTTGACATACGAATTATTAAAAATACTCAAATAGGAAGCCTATCGAATCTAGAAGATAGCGCATTAAGTAATGACAAAACAATTATATAATGGAAAACCCTTTAATAGAAGTTCTACAATCTTTATTCAAGAGAGATTTAACAAAGTTGAGAAAAGAAATAGAAGCCTATACAAAGGAAGACAACATTTGGCTAGTTGAAAGAGCAATTGCCAATACGGCTGGAAATTTATGTTTACATTTAGTTGGGAATTTAAATACCTATATTGGGGCGGAGTTGGGTAAGACGGGCTATGTTAGACAGCGAGAGTTAGAATTTTCATTAAAGGATGTTGCAAGAGAAGAGTTAGTAGCCAAAATAGATCAAACGATGAAGGATATTGATCAGACATTAGCCCTGCTTTCTGATAAAGATTTACAAAAGGAGTATCCATTACCAGTCTTTGGGGGTGGCATAACTACTCAATATTTTCTAATTCACTTAGCTACTCATTTGACCTACCATTTAGGTCAAATTAATTATCATAGAAGATTACTGGATGTTTAAGTTACTTCAATCAGTTTTAAAAAAGAATAGCTTTCCATTTAAAAGATTCTGCTGCTTGGGTATTGCGTTAGTGGTTTTTCAATTGCTATCTGCACATGAAATCCGCCCTGCCTACTTAGAAATCAAACAAACCACTGATTCCACTTATCATGTCCTTTGGAAGATTCCATTGATCGACAATAAATCCCCTAAATTAGACCCTATCTTACCCACAGGATTTCAATTACAACAACGACAAGAATCTCTATTAGCGGGTGCCTATATCCGAAAGTATAAAGGATTTTATGCTCATTCACTGAATGGAAAAACCATTGCTATCAAAGGTCAAGAACTTACTTTAATGGATGTATTGGTGCAGATTCATTTGTTAGATGAAAGCTCTTATACTTTACTATTACAACCTGATAAACCCCAAGCCACCATTCCTATAGAGCCTAATAAATGGGAAGTGGTTAAATTATATATCGAACTGGGTATTGAGCATATTTTAATGGGCATCGACCATTTATTATTTGTTTTGGGTTTGTTGTTATTAGTGCAAGGAATTGGTCCTTTGATAAAAACGATTACGGCTTTTACCGTAGCGCATAGCATCACTTTAGGGGCAGCTACTTTTGATTTAATTAGCTTGCCTTCTGCCCCTGTAGAAGCAGTGATTGCTTTGAGTATTTTGTTTTTGGCTAGGGAATATATTTCGGTAAGAACTCCCCCCGACCCCCTCTTAAAAAGAGGGGGAGGCATCTCCGAACAAATATCTTCATTTAATACAGAACAGAGTTTAACGGCAAGACATCCTTGGATCGTTGCGTTCACCTTTGGCTTATTGCACGGTTTTGGTTTTGCAGGCGCCTTATCGGAGATTGGTTTTCCGCAAAAAGAAGTGCCCTTGGCTTTATTTACTTTTAATGTGGGAGTGGAATTGGGGCAGCTTTTATTTATTGGTGTGGTTTATTTGTTCTTGTTTTTTTGGAGGAAATTGAATCTTTCTTTGCCTCGTGGCGCTTGGCGCATTGTGCCTTATGCGATTGGCACAGTGGCTAGTTTTTGGTTAGTGGAGCGGGTGTTGGCTTTTTTCTAGGTCTGAATCGCAGATTCCGTTGATTAAGAATTGATTTCGCTGATGAGATATAAAAGATTTTTTTGATTTTTGGCGGATTATACGTGGGGGTACATGCATAATCCGAAATAATCACTATCATCAAATAAATCTAATCTGCGAAATCAAAATAAAAATCAGCGGAATCTGCGATTCCAATCAAAAAAAGTACCCATACCCCCAAAGTACCTTCCCAAACACCAACTCCTGTATCAGCATTAAATCCTCTTGATTCACATTGGCATAATAGCGTTCAATTAATAATTTCTCATCGTCTCGTTGCATGGGTCGTCCCAATTTATCTTTTTTAATAATAGGATGTAACCGAAGTTCTGTTTGCGCTCCATTAGTTCGCTGTAAGGTCAAGATACAAAAAGGCAATTGTTGAATGATTGAATCTCGTTGAGGATGCCCATTCTCAAATGCCTCAGCCACTAATTTATCAAAGCCTCTTAGAAATTTTTCTACTTGTCCTTTTTTGGGGGTCCCTCTCTTGGCGGTCGTTTCAAATAAAGGAGTCAACTCAAAGTCCTTTTCTTTTCTATGTAATTGAAAAGAATTACTTTTTTGTTTAGGAAATTCCATCGTCACCGATTGAATGTCTTCCATCTGTTCTTCAAAAATGGTCTTATCCCTCCATTTCCATTCATCCAATATATATCGAATTCTGAGAGAACCTTCCAAGCCTGGCATATAAGTAACATATGGATTATTTGAGCCTTCCATAATCATGTATGTGCCTAACTCGTCATTGGTAACACCGCCCACATAGTAAGTTTTAAAATTAGTGCCAGCTTTATCATACAACTCTACTTTGATATTGTTGGTGGCAATGTCTTTTACAATATGCTCAATAGCAGCATTAGGCGGGATATATTTTAGCTGTACTTTTTGAATGGTATTTAAAAGATTTTGAATGGCACTGGGGCTGGCTTTCCATTTCTTATTGTATTGCCAATGAGTGGATTTTTTTTCTAAGGTAGCCGTTCGTCCATTTCTATCGGCTATAAAAATTTTATGGACAGATTCGATATTGGGAATCGCAAAATTTCTATCTGTTTTTGAAATGGTAGTTTTGCTATTATTCTTTTGAGTGTACCAGTAGGTACCACCAGCAAGGAGTAAAAAGAGTAGCAATAAACGAAGAGTATTGTTCATTTTTTCAGTTACTTCAACCGAGCAAAATATCGTTGAAAATTTTCCATAGGTTGTGCCCCTGGCACTACGTGTTCCCCATTTAAAATAAAAGAAGGTACTACTCGAATCCCCTCTTCTTTTAACTCCGCAATGTCTGCTTCTATTTCAATCGCTCCATCCGTAGTTTCTAAA
>CALJIQ010000423.1 GCA_937973995.1 uncultured Saprospiraceae bacterium | reverse complement strand
GGTTTGTAAAGCCCCTTCATATAAGGCATGTGTAATATGTTCATTCCAATCAGCTACCACGATACCAAAACTTAGTTCTTCCCCCTTTGGGAGTTGGCTTTCATCGTAAGTAGATAAGTTTTTTTTTGCAGATGCCATAGTAGGTGGGCTGGATGGTTAGATGGTTGGATTGTTAGTATTTAGGCAGAATTGAAGAAACAACGGTCTACTCCCGTCCGATTGGCTTACGCCGTCGGATGGGGAGGCTCATCGGACGGCGCAGCCATCCGACGAGTAAATCAACTGTTTTATTAATACTGTCTAATTACTTTAGATGGCTGGTAATATAACCATCTAACAATCCAACCATCTAGCCATCATTCTTATAATCAAATAAAAAAGGGATAAGATCATGCTAAGCTAATCTTATCCCTTTGGTTGAATCTTTCTTTCTTAATAGAAATTATATATCGTACGACAAGTTAAGCAAATATAGGTAGATAATAAAATTTACAAGAAAAATTTTAATTACGCACCTTATCCCTTTGCTCCAACTCTGGAAATATATTTTTCAATATCCGCCCCTTCTTGAGAAGAAGGATAATTATCTCTTATTTTCTCAAAAGCAGCTTTAGCTTCGCTTACCTGACCTTGCTTTTCATAAAGCAATCCTAGCTTTTTAAGATAATAAGAAGCCAATACTTCATTGTTTCCTGCATTTGCCGCTTTTTGATAATTGGATATGGCACTGGAGAAATCATTTTTCTCAGAATAGGCATCACCAATTGCTCCATATTTGGTATAATCTAAGATAGTACCGTTTGGAGAGAAATTACTTAAATAATCAATAGCAGCGTCATATTGTCCCAAATGCAGATAGGAAATACCAGCGTAATAACTAGCAGTATTAGCGGCCTTCGTACCTCCATAACTGTCAATAATATCTAAAAAACCGCTAAATCCTCCGCCTGGATTGGATAGTGCCAAGGCAAAGGAATCTCTTTCAAATTGATTTTGGGCTTGAGTTAAAGCCTCCATTGCTTCGGTCTCTTTAGGAGCTTTTACAAATTGGGTATAAAAAATATAACCGCCAATTAATAGTACTAGTCCCGTCAAAATCCCTAAAATTCGTTTTTGATTATCTTCAAAAAAATCGGAAGCGGAATCTCTTACTTCTACTAAGTCCACCAATGTTTCATCTGCTTCTTGTTGCTTATTTCTTCTTCTTCGTGCCATTCTTTAAATTAATGTTGAATTTTGAATGATTGAATTTTGAATAAAAAAAAACATAAGCACCATAGCTTATTCAAAATTCTTCATTCAAAATTGAATACTTATAGCATTCTAAATTAAAACTCTGATTGTCAAGGAATTGAATAAATAAAAAATGCGCTTTTTAGAATTTGCGCAAAGATAAAGGTTTCCAGTAAAAAAAAATAGGAACGTTTGGTGTAACGCTCCTATTTTTCAATTGTTTCGAGCTAGATGATAGCTCTTATATACTATCTTTAGAAGAAGTTTATTTCAAAAACGGATAGTCCTTTTGGACGTAATTATCTTCGTATAAATCGGAAGCAGGTGGGAATGCAGAGTTTTCTGCAAATTCAACAGCTTCTTTAATTTCTGCAATAATCGCTTCTTTGATTGTTTTTATTTCTTCCGCAGTAGCTAATTTATCATTCAACAATTTCTTCTCTGTCATTTTCACTGGGTCAATATCCTGATATTGCTTGACTTCCTCTTTGGTTCTGTACTTTGCTGGATCGGAAACCGAATGTCCTTTATATCGGTAGGTTTTTATCTCTAAGAAATAAGGTCCTTCCCCTGAACGGATATGTTTCGCAGCTCGAAGTATAGCTTCATGAACCGCATCTGGTCGCATTCCATCTACTTGCTCACTTGGCATATTATAGGACTCTCCCAATTCATATAATTCTACTACATTACTGGTTCGTTCAACAGAGGTGCCCATCGCATAGCCATTGTTTTCCACAATGTATAATACGGGCAATTTCCAGGTCATCGCCATATTAAAAGACTCATGCAAAGCCCCTTGTCTGGAGGCACCATCTCCGAACATGGTCACGCATAAATTTTTAGTTCCTTTATACTTTTCAGCAAAAGCAATACCTGTTCCAATCGGTATTTGAGCACCGACGATCCCATTGCCACCAAAGTATTTATTACTAGCATCAAAAAAGTGCATGGAGCCTCCTTTTCCTTTTACTATGCCCGTTTCCTTTCCATACAATTCTGCCATTGCAGCTTTTGGTGTAATTCCTCTACCCAACGCAATACCGTGTTGTCGGTAAGCAGTTACAATGGCATCTCCTTCTATTAAAGCAGATTCTAATCCAGCAGCAATGGCCTCTTGTCCTATATATACATGACAAAAACCTCTAATCTTTTGCATGCCGTACATCTGCAATGCTTTTTCTTCAAATTTTCTAATGAGTAACATTAAGCGATACCATTCCAAATACATTTCTTTAGAATAGACTTTTGCTTTAGCAGGGGTTTTACTTTTTGTAACTTTTTGCTTTTCAACGACTTGTGCCATATCAATTATTTGAGCTGCGAAAATTCGCCTGTTTTTTTATTCACAAAAGGGAAAGTTAATAATTTTTGAGGCGCTAAACAATGCTGCTTTATCGAATAACGACGTCCTCTATATACGCTTCACCCAATCCGTCATTTATGATGTCTTTTATTTTTTCTTTGGAGTAGGATAAATCTTGTCTCAAAGAAGCCGAAGAAATTGTCAGAAATATTTTCTTTCCTCTTAATTTAATCTCCTTCGTGTACTGAGAGACATTCACGCCCATCTCCTTCACCCATATTTCCTTCACCTTCGTTTGATATAACTTAGATTTCCATTTGTTCTTTGCCATCACCTCCTTCAATACCTCTGATAATTTTTGATCGTTATATTTTTTTAGCATATGTTATTTTTCGTTTGACGGTAATTGTGTTAGCTCTGATTTTTGTGCTTTACTATTTCCTCAGAAAATAGTAAAGCACAAAAATCCAGACAACCTAATTTACTTGATCGAACGGAATAAGTTATATTGACAAAGTCAACTTCTGACTTTCAAAAATTTGGTAACCTAATTGTATCATAGAAGTTAAAATAGGACATTGTCAAGTTATGTTATCTCAATTCAAGTTATGTTATCTCAAATTTATATGGATTTAAAATTTCTTAATTTTAAATCCATATAAATTTAGAGCTAACACAACTCGCTCACCGCCCCATCCGCTATCTCTAATTGACAAATTTCCACCCCAAAAGGTTCGATTATTTTCACCAATCTATCTTTTTGGGTGTCCGTAAAGAAAATCTGACCAAACTCTTTACGAAAAAGTAATTGTATCAATTGCTGCACGCGTTGCTGATCTAGTTTATCAAAAATATCATCCAAAAGCAAGAGGGGCAGCGAACGACTATTGTTTTTTACAATTTCGTACTGCGCTAATTTCAAAGCTAAGATAAAGGATTTTAATTGACCTTGAGAAGCAAATTTTTTCAAGGGATATCCTTTTATTAAAAATTGTAAATCGTCTTTATGAATGCCAACCGTACTGCGCTGTAATAAAATATCTTTTTCCCGATTCTCTTTAAGCGATTGGCTTAGAGGTAGTTCTAGTAGAGTGGATTTGTAAAGACTATCGACTACCTCCTGTCCACTGGCAATTTCTTGGTAATAAGCGGTAAATATAGGGATCAATTCTTTCACAAAAGCGGCTCTTTTTTGATGAATTAAAGTCCCAGGCGTAACTAGCTGTTCATCCAAAGAATCCAATAAGGTATGGTTTGCTTGATAGGGAGGAAAGGATTTTAAAGCCGCATTTCTTTGTCGTAGAATTCGATTATAGCTGAGTAGGGCCGTCAAATAAGTAGCATCAATTTGTGCTAGACTATTATCCAAAAACCGTCTTCTAATTTCACTTCCTTCCATCCCTAAATCTATATCGTATGGGGTTATCATGACCACCGGAAATAAACCAATATGGTCTGCTAATTTTGGGTGGATCACTCCATTTAATTCTATTTCTTTTCGCTGTCGAGGAATGACCTTAGCGACAACTTTATAACTTTTGTCCTCTTTTTGAAATTGTCCTTCCAACCGAAAAAATTCCATTCCCTGTTGCACCACTAATCGATCAGTAGTGCCAAACTGACTTTTGCACATGCATAGGTAATAGATGGCATCCAACAAATTCGTTTTACCCATACCATTCAACCCGACAATACAGTTCACTTTAGAAGAGAACTGGCTTTTTTCTGACTCGTAATTTTTAAAATGGATTAATTGAATGCTTTGTAAATGCAAGTACCTATTGATTGATCCGAGTTGCTAGTAGGGGTTGAGAGATGGATATGAAATAATAATTGTTTGCAACTAATAACTCACAACCCGACGCACAAAGGTAAGGGGTAGAAAGGATTTTAAAAAAGCGATCCGAAGAAAGTATAATTATCTTTCTTGGATCGCTTGCTCTTTGAGCATTTTAGCTATTATGTTTTCTAGTATATTGCACCATTGGAATTCTATTTTTCCAACTGTCAGGCACTATTTTTTCTGTTTTACGGTATTTTGAGATGGCTCTCAATACATCACTTCTACTCAGTTGTCCGACCAATTTCCCATTTTCTAAAACGGGAAATCTTTTATATTTAGAATGCGCAAAGGAAAAGGCCGCTTCCATGAGCGTGGTATTGGCCTCAATTGTGCTAACGCCATGATTCATATAGTCTTTCACTACGCCTTGCCCTCCAGGTTGGTTATTATAGGGTCCTTCTAAGATGACTCGTATGCAATCTACTTCAGAAAGCATTCCTACCAATTTTCCTGATTTGTTAATAACTGGCGCACCAGAAATTTTATTTTTTACGATCATTTTCAAAGCCTCCCAAATATCGGTATCTGGTTGAAAAGTGATGAGTTTTCTGGTCATGTAATTGCTAATTGATTCATTGCCATTCATAAGTTAATCGTTTAAATGATGAAGAAAAAGTTGGTGTACTAATTAAAGATAAGAATAATATTCTGAAAAAAAGAAAATAAATAAAATTTTATTCACAGTGGTGTGTTTCTCACCTGAATAGGTTTAATATTGCCTTTTTCATTTGTAGTGGATAAAAGGTAAGGGCTTCGGCAATATATAACCTACCCACATAGGTATTTCCCGCAAAGTCTCGCCAAGGTTTCGCTAAGGAACGCAAAGCTAGACTTAGACTAGCTATGCGTACTTTGCGAAACTTTGGCGAGACTAAATTTGGATTAAGAACATCATAATTAAAACCTAATTGAAGAAAAGAATAGCAGGATTAAAAAAGGACACAAGTCTATTAGACTATTGTGCAACCCAAATAAAAATACTAGGCAGTAAAACGGCTGCAAAAAAAGCGATACAAGGAGGTAAATTGCGAATAAATGGTCAACGAGCACAGGTGCAGGATAGCATAAAAAATGGAGATATATTAGAATTAAAATTAGAGCGCTCAAAGCCTACGTCAACGAATAAAGGGATACCCCCCATTCCAATTATTTTTGAAGACGATCACCTACTTATCGTTAATAAACCCGGTGGGATAGCCGTCAATGGCAACCGTAATAAAACCATTGAAAATGTGCTAAAACGGCAAGCAAAAAGAAGCACCCAATCCGATGCCTTACCGCATCCCACAGCCGCCCACCGCATAGATGTTCCCACCAAAGGTTTGGTGCTCTTAGCAAAAACAAAGACCGCCTTAATACAATTAAATAAAGCATTTCAAGGAGGAAAAATTGAGAAGGAATACCGAGCGGTGGTACATGGAAAATTGAAAGAAAAAGGACAAATCAATATACCTATTCAAGGCAAAAGAGCGGAAACCCATTTCCATCTTATTCGAACCGTCCCTTCCAAGGTGTTTGGTCATCTATCCATCGTTCGATTGCTATTACTGACAGGTCGCACCCATCAACTAAGAATCCATTTGAACGCTATCGGACACTTGATAGTAGGCGATAAACAATATGCAGGTGAGCAAAAAACGATTTTGGGAAAAGGCCTATTTCTTTGTGCTTGTATCTTGCATTTTAAACATCCTATCACGAATAAACAACTAACGATTACGATCGATTCACCTGCGAGATTTACCAAGTTATTAGATCGAGAAGAGGCTCGTTTTGAATGAGGGGCTTTGGGGGGATGGTTGCACTCGCTGGAAGCGAGACGGATAGTGGTGTCGGACTTTAAGTCCTTACCAGCAACACGTGGAGTGCAGCAGGAGCCATTACAGTGGGCAACATTAGTAAAACATACATCCTTCTAATAAAATTATTTCGCCTGTTTCAACAAGATTTTTTGAATAATTTCTTTCAGAAGGATGGAAAATAAAGTTTTGACCGTCAGAACTTGAAAAATTAAGCAACCCATCAATTACTTCATATTTATAAGTTATCGTATATTCAATTTCTTCACTAGACCCATAATATTCATAATCAAACCAGAATACATCCTCCTCATCTCTTTTGATTTTTATATTCCATTTGATTCCATCGTAAGTATTTTCACCCCTTTTCCATCCTTCACAATAGGAAGTAATATTATCAAGATTAAAGAAGGATATAAAATATACATCATCAACATTAAAATTTGAAAATTTTATATCTGAAAAGTCGCTATAATAATTTTCTGCATCTGCCCAGGTAGTCCCATCATGTTTACGTAAAAATCGACAAAATTTTCTTCCCCAACCCGGACCACAGTAGATCACATTTGGATCTAGTCCAGGATATTGTCTTCCACTTGCATCTGTTGCCACATCTTGCTGTACAGACTGCTGTACAGGCTCAATTTGCTCCTTGTCGCTTTCCATACAAGAAAACAAAACAAAGAATAAAAATAATGAAAGTAATTTTTTCATTTCTGAGATTTTTTTAAAATTACAAAGTTAGGCTTAGAAAATTTATTTATGGAATAATAGACTATATGGTGATCGTCTTTTTGACGCATTTATTTCCAGATAGTTCAGATAATGGGGTGTTACTAATAGGATTGGAATTAATTATAGTGGTCACCTTTGTGACGAATATATACTTGGAACGGGATAAAAAAGTGATTTTACAATACTGTTTAATTGTTTATTTGTTGAATTGTTTATCTAAGTATAGCTTGTAAACGAATAAACAGTTACACAAATAAACAATTAGTTCACTTTCATGATTTTACCCCG
>CALJIQ010000422.1 GCA_937973995.1 uncultured Saprospiraceae bacterium | reverse complement strand
CTACTCTAAAAAGTCATTTTGAGCGAGATATGCCAAATTTTTAAAATTTGGCATATCTATACTTTGCTAAAAATCAAAATTTTACAAAAAAACATTTAATGTAATTATTTCGATATTTCATTAAAACAGACTTTTTAGAGTGGACTCAGTGCTTGAATTTTGGAATTTATTAATTCACCAATTCAGGGGCTTCTAATAATTTAAAGAATTGATCGAGTTTAGGCGTAATAATAATCTCCGTTCGTCGATTTTGGCTTCGACCAGCAGGCGTATCATTTACCGTTTTTGGGATAAACTCCGAGCGACCTGCCGCCGTTAATCTATCTGGCGAAACATAATATTTCTCCGTTAACAAACGAACAATAGCAGTAGCTCTTTTGGTACTTAAATCCCAATTATCCGTAATGCACTCATTAGCGATAGGAACATCATCCGTGTGCCCTTCAATCAATACATTCATATCATCGTGATCATTCATAATTGTGGCTAATTTTTCCAAGACCTCATGCGCCTCCGCTTTAAGGTTAGAACTACCCGAACGGTATAGTAATTTATCAGAAAGAGATACATGTACCAATCCACCCTTCACTTCTACTTGCACATCCTCATCATTAATATCCACCAAGGATCGTTTGATATTCATGACCAATGCCAAATTCATAGAATCTTTTGACTGAATTTTAGAAGTCAAATCTTGAATAAAGGAATACTGTTGGGTCATTGACTCTAAGGAACGTTGGATGCTTTCTGAATCCGATTTGTTAATGACCGATAAATCCGATAAACGATCCAATAAGCTGGAATTGGTCGTTTGCAGATGGGTCAATTGTTTTTCCAATTGCTGTACTTGACTTTCTTTGGAAGCTACTTGGGCTTCCAATTCCGCAATGCGGGGTTTGTCACAAGACACGAACAGCAATAAAAAAAGAAGTAGGAATGCGATTGAAAGGGTTAGAAAAAGAAAAGTCTTTTTCATAAGAGACGGTTTTGTTTTGGTTGTTAGTAATGAGGGAGTAATAAGACGAACAAGTTGACGAAGCTATTTTTTTCTCTAGCAAGGCAAAAAACATGAACGAAGTGGTGCGCAGCAAGAAAGATTCAGTGAATCTTTCTAACGTAGTGAACCGCTTGCGGATGGGTGGCTTTGCTTTTTGCTCTAGCTCTTTGTGCCTCTGGGCACAAGCCCCACTCGGAGGCTTTTTAACGCAGCTAGAGGGAAAAAGAGCGAAGTAAAGTTGTGCGGATTATTATTCCCTCATTACTTAAATAGTTCATTCAGAATAAATAGTTAGAAAACTATACCAACTCCGAACAACTGAATTGTGGGGGATAAACTCTTTTTACAATCTGTTTATTATAATGGGGGAAGTGAAATGGGAATTTTCTGTGGTGATTGGTGATTCGTGAGCGCTGAGTAAGCTCTCAATTTTGAATGAAGAATTTTGAATTTTGAATGGGCGGTTACCTTACATCTTAGTGTTTTCGTCCTATTGCGTCTATTGGAGAAGCTTTTGCTAACTATCTCATCCAGTGACTTCCTGTCACTGGATGATTTTAGTTCGTTTCCTGTGAAAATTATCTAGATATTTTAATTGTCGAATTAAAACAGGAAGTCCCTGAATAAGATCGTATTCCATTATATAACATTAGCCGTCTATCGTCAAGTGAAACGACCATTTACCGACCACTCACCTACCCTACTGCCCCCAATACCAAAGCCGCCAATACCCCCCCAACAAGAGGACCTACCACTGGTACCCAAGAATAATTCCAATCGCTACTACCCTTTCGAGAGATAGGTAGGATAGCGTGCATTAACCGAGGGGATAAATCTCTAGCTGGATTAATCGCATACCCCGTATTACCGCCCAAAGACAAACCAACCCCTAAGACCACCAAGGCGACAGGTAAGGCATCTAAGGCGCCTAAAGAAGCCGATTGATCGCCCACTTTAGCCCCTGCTATATGAAATACGGCATATACCAATACGAAAGTGCCAATGGCTTCTGCTATGAAATTAAAGATAGGATTTCGAATTTGTGGACCAGTCGCAAAAACACCCAACTTAGTAGCTTCATCCGCAGTAGCTTCGAAATGGTCTCGATAGTGCAGCCATACTAAAAATGCGCCGATCGCCGCCCCTAAAAATTGAGCTGCTAAATAAGTAGGTACTTTTTCCCAAGGAAAGGTGCCGGCTGTGGCAAAACCCAAGGTGACGGCCGGATTCAAATGCCCGCCACTGGCTTCAGCGGAAATAAATACGCCCGTAAATACGGCGATCGCCCAACCAAAAGTAATGACGATCCAACCAGAATCGTTCCCATTGGTTTTGCTTAAGGCTACGTTGGCACATACTCCCCCTCCTAATAAAAGAAGAACTGCGGTACCGACTACTTCTGCTATAAAAGCTGACATGATTTTTTGTTTTGTTGATGAAAATTGTTTGCGAAAGGTACTCTAATTCATTCAATTAGCCAATTATTATTTAATAGTATCCTTTAACTACATTAGAGTTTTGACAACTTCACTTTTTTTGCTCGACGGCTAGTCGCCGTCTCGCAAAAGGGGTTCTTTTGAGGCAGAAATAAACTGAAATGAGTTTTGTCAAAACTCCAAAACTACAATACCTATCCTAAAAAAATTGGATCAGCGAAAGAAACAGGATAAGTGAGAGGAAATGACATTTACCTCTTATAAGTGAAGAGATACACTAAGTTGTTTTGAGTTAAGCCCTCAATCCATCATTATCAACCCTTTATGGTTAAATATTTAAAGTTTTTGAATAAATAACAAATGTAAATTATCAGTTAGTCTGTGAACTTTGAGGTCAAATTAATAAAATATTTATACCATAAAAACATGTGTAAATTACCTCTCAAATTTCTCGAAAAACTTGATCATATCATTGAGATCAATCTATCAGATGAAGATTTTAACATAGAAAAGCTCAGTGAGGAATTGTGCTTAAGCTATCCTCATACCTATCGAAAAATTGTTACAACTACTAGCATGACACCGTCTCAATACGTTTGCCTAAAAAGATTGCAAAGAGCTTGCATACTATTACAACAGACAGACCTGCCGATTCAACAAATTGCTTTTCAAGTTGGATTTACTAGCCAAGCCTATTTTAGTAGATGTTTTTCCAATGAATTTGGATGCCCTCCCAAAAAGTATAGAACGGAAAATGATAGATAAGTGCAAAGAACTGCATGATAAATGAAAAAACTACGACTCCTGGACACCTAACTTTGAGCCATCTCCAATAATATAAATACTCATACTACTTTTTTAATTTTATTTTATCCTAGGAATAAGATGTTTTCCTAAGAGGAATACTTTATTCCTTCAACCCATTAGTATGAAAGTAAAAATTTTACACCTTTTTGTTTGTTGTATGATTTGCTCTACTGTTTTTAGTCAAAAGGCTTGGCGACCTGACCGTCAAGTAAATTTATTTAGATCACCTATCGATACAATGAATAGCTTTAGAACCCCTCCTAAAGCTAGTAGTCGCTCCAATATGGATGAGCAGTGGAATAAGTTAGCTAGTGGAATAATTCCCATTGGAGAAGAAGCTTATTCCATTAAAATGGTAGATAAAAATACAGCTTGGATGATTTCCAGCAATAACTTATTTGCGCCTCCAATAGAAACCCCTCCAAATATTTTTAGGTCAACAGATGGAGGAAGTTCTTGGGATCAATTTCAAATTCCCAGTACAGAGGGATTCTTTGGGATAGATATTGCTCCAGTAGATGCTATGACTGCTTATGCTGTCTTATGGGGGCCAGATTATTTTAATGATTTGTCACAGGATGCTATATATAAAACGACGGATGGCGGCCAAACATGGGAACCAAATTCAGAATATCCCTTTGCACCTACCTTTATTCATTTTTTTGATGCACAAAATGGTTGGGTCATGGGATTGGATACCGACTTTTGGATAACTATGAGTACGACCAATGACGGTGGTCAAACTTGGGAACACGCTGGAGGAAATGATTGGGTTATTCCTGAGGGAAAAGAATTCCCAGACCAAGACCCCGATGAATTTTTGGCTACTTATCTAAATGTACCTAGTGGTAACTATGATGTTGAAAGTTCAACCATCATTATTGGAGGAACCAGTTATTGGATAAGCCATGATGAAGGTCATAATTGGGAAAGGCTCCATTCTCCTTTGAATATGAATGATGACTTAGTTCATGGAATAGTTGCTTTAAAAGATTCTATGACCTATATGTTTGCCTCAAATACTACGCTTGATTTCACTTTCAGACCTGCTAAAGCTTATACAACCACAGATGGAGGACAGTCATGGATAGAAAGCAATCCTCCTATTAACCCAGATGCAATAGAGTACTTACCTGGTACTGACAATGATTTTATAATTACGGGCTTAGATGTTGGATTTGATCCTACTTTTGGTTACGGAATCACGGGTACTGCTAGAACTTCAAACCTAGAAAATTGGGAGGTTATACAAGATATTGGATTAAACTCAATGGACTTCTTTGGAGAAAATCAGGGGGTAGGTGCCTTTGCAAATTTTCCAGGTTTTGCAGATGGAACTGTTTATAGCTGGGGAGAAAAGATAGTATTGCCTTTTGATGCAGCTGTTTCTAGATTAAATGAATATCCTTTTACAATTGTAACCCTTAATCATTTAGAAGAAAATGTTTTATTTGAGTATGAAATTCAAAATTTAGGTACAAATGATTTGGAGAATGCAATAGCTAGATTAGAAGTTTTTAGAAATGATGAACTTGTTTTCACGGACTCTACAAATCTAAATGCCTCTCTCGAAGACCCAGATTTCTTCACTTTCTCTTATTTACCAGAAGAAGTAGGATTTTTTACGTTCCGTATTACCGTTGATCACCCTGAGATAGGAGCTGCATTTTTTGAGGATTTTAGACTTTTAGAAGTTAGTGAAACTACTCTAGCTAGAGATAATGGTATAGCAACATTGGCTTTTGTTTTTGATCCAGAAGTCTTTAGTTCTAGCTTTGGATATGCCGGAAGTGAATTTAAATTATTGACCGAGGATAAGTTAACAGGTATTTCCGCAGTCTTGGACTTTGTCCAATCTGATTCTAATTCTCTTTTTACCTTTCTAATAAAATCCATTGATGAAAATGGGAATGTACAAGAGGAAGATATTTATAAGTCAGTGCCTATAGTAGCAAGCGAAGCATTTACAGAAGACTTTTCTCATGTTCTTTTCCCATTACCAGAACCTATTGTTCTTCCAGCAGGTAGGTACATTTTTGCGGTAGGTCAAGATAGTCCTCAAGGTAAAGTGGCATTTGATCTTACCGACCAAACCAATACAGCTGCTTGGCGCTATGGTTTAGATCCTAATGGACTACCGCTTCCGTGGACTAACTTTCCAAGCGATCCAACTCTTATGATACGCCCCCAATTTGAAGCACTCATGTCCACAAATACAAAAGAGGCATTTTCAGAGACAATCCCGCTTACGGTCTATCCAATACCATTTCAAGAGGAGCTTAATATTTTACTAGAGTACTTTGAGGAAGCAGAAGTACAACTTCAGATTTTTGATATGTCTGGTAAATTATGGAAAAACAGTATTGTAAATCATCATCAAGTAATCCACCAAAATGTTAGTGCTCTTCCAAAAGGATTATATATACTTCGATTGACTAGCGGTAAGTATCAGAAAAGTCTAAAGGTGATAAAACAATAAAATCCTAGAGCCAAATGAAAACAGCTTCTACAAACTACTATACACTTTTTGTAAAACCCATCACTTGGCATCCCATCCCTTCGGGTTCAGAAGCTTACACTTCTTCATGCTACGTGACGGGAAAGGGTCTTTTGGGGGCAGAAAATCTATATTTCGCCACAGCGAAATATAGATTTTCTGCCCCCAAACCCCATAGTCCCGCTGCCGTAGGCAGCGATTTCAAAAAGTGTACAGTAATTTGAACTTTTTAATGAACGGAAATTATGTTATCTCGAAATTGATTCAACTAGATTTTTATCAAAAATCTAGTTGAATCAATTTC
>CALJIQ010000421.1 GCA_937973995.1 uncultured Saprospiraceae bacterium | reverse complement strand
TTTGAAATTTTCTAAAATAAATACATTTTCTCGCTTTACATTGCTTAGTACTTGTGGGGAGTGGGTGGTGACTATGAATTGGATGTTAGGAAAAGTCTTTCTTAGATTGAAGATGATGGTTCTTTGCCAGGATGGGTGTAGGTGTTGTTCTATTTCGTCTATCATGACTACTCCACGTCCTAAGCATGGATTTTTTAAGTCTGGATTAGAAATGCTTAATCTTCTAATTATATCCCCCACTAGGGCAAATGTTAGACGCTCTCCATGGGAAAGATTAGCCATTTCTAATAAGTGTCCATTATCTTTAAATACAAGGCGTTCTGTGGGCTGTCTACTAATACGGGGTGCGTCAAATTTTGGCAAAAAGGATTGAAGCATATTTCTTACTGCTTCAAGCGAATCTAAACGAATACTGTAATCATTTTTATCTCTGATTAGTTCATTCTCATAATCTTCAGTATTTCTGAACCATTCAAAGAAATCATCAAATGAGATATTTTGATTGAAGTTTGTTAAAGCCTCAAGTGGCTTTAATTTTGAAATATCCTTTGCTTTTAAAGAGGGATTCTCTTTTACAAACCTGTCTGCATTATAATAAACAAATATCTTAGGATGTTCTTGTAAATTTTTTTTTGTTATTTTTAATTCTTCCTTTCCCTTAGTGTCTTCTTTTATGTTATACTTTTCTTTAAAAACTTCAGTTAGTGGCTTGTTGAAAACACGTTGAATGGGTGGTCGTAGTGAACTACTGATACTAGATTTACCAACATTGAGTCCAGCCATACAATTTGTATCCGAAATAGTAAAAAAAGTTTTAATAGTAAAAATTTCTTTTCCTTTATTTATGCTTGCTTTTAAAACTTCTTGCTTTGCGATTCCATTAGAAAGCCACAAGGGTGGAGGTTCACTTGTTCTATATAGCTCTAAAAAAAAGTATTTTGAGAGGTAAGAGATAGCCTTTAAAATGCTAGTTTTCCCACTACCATTCTCCCCCACAAAAACAGTTAATCCGTTTTCCTCCTCCCCATCAGGAAAATCAATCACCAACTCTTCAAACCCCCGAAAGTTTTTTAACTCTAACTTTTGTATTCTCATAATACCTATTTTTTATAAGGAATTCGTGCAACGATTGAACGCCCAAGCGTCATCTCATCCGCATACTCCAATTCCCCTCCAAAAGAGATACCCCGAGCAATCGTACTAATTTGAACATCCAAATCCTTCAATTTTTTTGATAGATAAAAAATGGTAGTATCCCCTTCAATCGTAGGACTAATGGCCATTACCACTTCTTTGATAGTGTCTTGGCTGGCCCGATGATATAAAGATTCGATATTTAACTCCGATGGGCCAATGCCCTCAATGGGAGAAATAACGCCTCCTAATACATGATATAATCCTTTGTACTGACTAGTAGATTCGATCGCCATGACATCTCGAATACTCTCTACCACACAAATAACGGAAGCATTTCGTCTTTGGTCTTTACAGATTAAACAAACAGGTTCATCGGATATATTATGACATTGGCTACAAAACTTAATATGTTGCCGCATTTTTAAAACATCTGCCGCAAATTGCTCACTAATTTCTGTAGGCTGTTGCAGCAAATGCAAGACTAAACGCAAGGCTGTTTTCTTTCCTATACCCGGTAAACTGGAAAAGGCATTTACCGCTTCTTCTAGTAATTTTGATGAAAAATTCATAATTGAACTTGCTTGGTTGATAGTTGTATTGTAAAAAAAAAATACAAAAACCCTATTGCGAGTCGGCGTTAGCCGACGAGCATTTAATAATTTGCCAAACGGAGAATGGCTACTAAAAATGATTGTTATATATAAACAACTTCAACCTCAATCAGTTACAAATCAACAACAATCTGAACAAAGATAAAGATTTTTGAGGCTTTGAATGAGGATACAAATAGGAACCCTTTTTATTTTAGGATTACTTTCAATTAGGTGTTTCTTTTAAAGTTTTTTTCCTTTATATTTGTTCAGTCAAATCTCCTTCCTCCCTTATTTTAAACCACCCTCTCTTATTTTAAACCACCCTCTCTTTTTAATTCCCCTTTATTTTTTTTAAAGTAGCCTTCGTAAAGTGTCTGATTTTTTACGTTCACAATAACCTACCTTGTAGTTCCACAATTTCCATTGTGGGTAGTTAGCATTGTATTTCCCAATTTATAACCTACCTCGAATGTACCATAATAACCATTATGGCTACCTAGCATTGCTATTAACTATTAGTAAGGAAAAAAATATCACCATGTTTTTCATCCTTATTTAATGAGAACAAACATGAAATCAACACTGAAAAATTTATTGCTTTTTTGCATTTTTATGAGCGCCATTCAGGGTGCATTTGGACAAATCTATGTCAATAGTCTTAGTACTGGTAACAATGATGGAACTAGTTGGACGAATGCCTATACAGATTTAAAGGTAGCACTTGACGCAGCCAATAATGGGATAGAAATTTGGGTGGCTACCGGTACTTACCTTCCTTCTCTTTCTGATCGCAATGCCTCTTTTCAAATTCCCAATGGCGTTCGAGTATTAGGCGGATTTCCCAATTCAGGAAACCCTAGTCTTGCTGATAGGGACTGGCAAAGTAACCCAACGCTTTTAAGTGGTGATATAGATGGGGATGGAACCTCGTTTGGAAATTCCTATACGATCGTATATGTGCAGAATGCTACTAGTCCGACGCTATTAGATGGCTTTATTGTGCAAGACGGCAATGCAAATGATGTGAGTGCTGGGATACGGGGCAGCTATGGCGGAGGATTATTGAATTATGCAGATGTTAGTCGTACTTCTCATATTGAAATTCGTAATTCTATTTTTCAAACCAATGGAGGAATTAACGGAGGGGCCATTGGGAATTATAGTAATGCCTTTGATTCCAAAGCCAGTATTAAAGTAGTGAATACTCAATTTTTAAATAATACAGCAACCAGTCAAGGAGGAGCGATTTATAATAATGGTAGTCAATCGGCTAGCTTTGAAGGAATATTCATTGACTGTGAATTCTCCAATAATTTGGCGCAGACAGATGGAGGCGCTATTTGTAGTAATGCTAGTGGAAATGGTTTAGTAGAGTTGACGATGGAAGGTTGTCAATTTTTAAGCAATAGAACGACTACTGGTTCAGGAGGAGGTATCTATCATATTTCCAATGCAGATGGAACGGTGAATTGTACCATTACGAATAGTAAGTTTGATGATAATAGATGTGGGCAGTACGGTGGAGGTATCTCGGCTTTTAATTCGGATGGGAAAACCGTGACTACCCTGATTACCAATTCTATTTTTACAGATAATTTTTCAAAAGCAGGAGGGGGTATTTATTCCCTTGGTGCTGGAAGAGGTACAGTGGATTATACAATCGTCAATAGTGTGTTTTATAAAAATGATGCAAATATTGGTGGAGCCATTTATTTTAATGAACAGAATTTTAGTAGTTCCAACACGATCGCTACGGTTCAAGGACACTTCTACAATAGCATTTTTAAAAATAATACGGCGATTGATTTTGATCCCTTATTTCATTTCTCTGGTACGCCAGATATGTATTTGCAGAATTGTTTAATGTACGATGTGAGAAATTGTGATGATAAAATACTAGGTAGTGGCGATGCCATCTGTTTAGGAGGAATGATCTTTTTTCAAGATCCACTTTTTGCTAACGAAGATGCAGAAGACTTCCATCTATTACCAGGCTCACCTGCTTTAGATGCAGGAGATAATTCTTTAGTGCCTGCTGATCTTAATTTGGATTTAGAAGGTAATCCAAGAATTTTAAACGGGCTAGTAGATATGGGGGTATATGAGCGTTCTTTCGCTAATGCGGATACGGATAACGATGGTATTTTGGATGCGAATGACAATTGTCCATTAGCAGCAAATGCTAACCAAACTGACTTAGATAATGATGGGGCAGGTGCCGCTTGTGATTGTGATGATTCTCCTGTCACGGGTAGTAGTTGTAGAAATGGATGTATCATTTTTTACCTCGATCAAGATGGAGATGGTTTTGGTGCTGTGGGTACCAATGTCACTGCCTGTATTGCTCCAGTGGGTTATGTAACCAACAATTTGGATTGTAATGATTCGGATGATACCATTCATCCTAGTGCTATGGAAGCATGTGACGGAATAGATAATAATTGCAACGGTCAGAGAGATGAAGGGACCGATGATGACAATGATGGTGTTTGTAATGAAAATGATATTTGTCCGAATGGAGATGATACGATTGACACGAATAATAATGGTATCCCCGATGATTGTGAAAGTGCGATTGCGATCAACTGTTCAGAAGATATACAGTTAATTGCTGGACTTGGACAAAACCAGATAGCTGTCAATTGGCAAGAACCAACCGCTACTACCGACTGTACCACAGGAGGTGGCAGTAGCACGGGTGGAGATTGTAGTGCGACTTCCATAACGGGATTAAATTTTATAGGAAGTTTGAATGGTAGCAATTTCTTCTTATCTCAAGAACAAAAAATTTGGACCAAAGCACAAGCAGAGGCAGTTACTTTAAATGGACACTTGGCAGTTATCAATGATGCCGCAGAGAACCAACTTATTAAAGATGCTATCGGGGGTAAAATTGTACATATTGGTTTACAATACGATCCCAATACAGGTACTTCTTCTTGGGTAACTGGAGAGGCTTTGTCTTATGATAATTATGAAGCTAATACGAGTAGCTCTACGGTAAACCGTTTTGGTATCATGAATTTCTGGAGCGGAAAATGGGCATTTCATGGAGATTATTCTAAGTTTTATGTTATTGAAATTCCTTGTTCTGGCGGAGGAGGTGGAGAGAGTAGCGATGTGCAGATTCAACAAACTGCTGGATTAGCAAATGGCGCAAATTTTCCAATTGGTACGACTACCATTACTTATGAAGCCACGGATGATTGTGGAGGAACGGCTCTTTGTTCCTTTGATGTAATTGTGGAGCCGAGCATGAGTAGCGTTAGTATGACTTGTCCAACAAATATTAATGTAACTACCTTACCGGGAGCAACCCTTGCTGAAGCTTCTTGGTCTGATCCAATCGCTGAAAGTGATTGTCCTGCAGGACCGATTACTACAAATTTAACTACGAACTTAGAAAGTGGTAGTTCTTTTCCTATAGGAACAACCGTAGTAGCTTATGAAGCAGCAGATGACTGTGGTGGTAGGACGACTTGTTCTTTTGAGGTAACCGTTGCGAGTGGCATCAGTAGTTTGTCTATTTCTTGTCCTGAGGCACTCACGGCTACTGCCTTACCGGGCGCAGCATCAACTGCTGTTACTTGGTCTGATCCAACAGTTGAGACAGATTGTACTATTGGTAATTCTATTTTAAATATTACTACAGGACAGGCAAGTGGCGACTTGTTTCCAATTGGTACTTCTGAAATAATTTACGAAGTAATGGACGGCTGCGGTAGTACTACGACTTGTTCTTTTGAAGTAATAGTGACGAGTGGAGCTAGTACCCTATCACTCACTTGTCCTACGGATATTGAGGTGACTACTTTACCAGGTGTCGAATCCACTTCTGTAACTTGGGAAGACCCAACGGCTCAAACGGATTGTACGGTAGGAAGTCCTTTATTCAACATTACGACAGGGCAAGCAAGCGGCGATTTATTTCCAGTAGGAACAACGGTGGTTACTTACGAAGTGGAAGATGGCTGTAGTAGTAATGCTACTTGTTCTTTCAAAGTAAAGGTAATAAACGAAGCAAGTACTTTATCTTTTACTTGTCCATCCAACATCAATACTACTGCTATCCCAGGGGCGGAATCAACCGCAGTGACATGGACGGACCCAACGGCACAAACAGATTGTACGGTAGGCAGTCCAACTATAAATATAACGACAGGAAAAATAAGTGGTGACTTATTTCCAATAGGAACAAATACGGTGACTTATGAAGTTACGGATGACTGTGGCAGTACCGCAACTTGTTCATTTGATATAACCGTTACAAGTGGAGCAAGTAGTTTATCTCTGACCTGTCCATCAGATGCAAGTGCAACGGCATTGCCAGGAGAAACGGCAACTGCAGTAGAATGGTTAGACCCAACGGCACAAACAGATTGTACGACAGGCAGTCCAGTGTTGAGTATCACCACAGGACAAGCGAGTGGCGATTTATTTTCAATAGGAACAACTACGGTGACTTACGAAGCTACAGATGATTGTGGAAGTATAGCGACTTGTTCATTTAATGTGACCGTAACCAATAGCTCTAGTAATATTTCAATAACCTGTCCAGCAGATATAACAAAAACTGCGGTACCTGGCTCTCATTCTGCTTTAATCTCTTGGGCTGAACCACTTTCTCAGTCAGATTGTATCTTCGGAATTCATACCCCTACCGTAATCTCAGGTAAAAGTAGTGGTGAATTATTTCCAGTAGGTACGACCGTAGTGACCTATGAAGTGTCTGATAGTTGTGGTAATAATATGACTTGCTCTTTTGAAGTAACGGTTATTGGCGTAGATAATGAGTTATCGCTTGATTGTCCGAGTGATATAACTATTGATGCAGTTGCAAGTACGACGACTTCCATTGCAACTTGGACAGAACCTGTACCTGTTTCTAATTGTCCAGTATCACCAAATTTAGCATTGATGACACCACTTGCTAGTGGGGACGCTTTCCCTCTAGGGGCTTCTACTGTTAGGTATGAGACAGTAGATCCATGTGGAGGGTTTGCTACTTGCTCTTTTCTAGTAACTGTTAATTCGACAGAGGTAGGGGACTTAACGATTACCTGTCCTTCAGATGTGACGATAACAGTAGCTTCTGGTGCATCGGGTGGGGTAGCTACTTGGGCAACTCCTACTGCTAACTCTTCTTGTACCACAGAAACGGAGACAGGAGGATCAACAGATTGTGTCGCTGATCCTATAAGTGGTTTTGATTATATTGGCGAATTCGATGGACAACATTATTACTTATCGACTAGTGCTTTAAGTTGGCCTAAAGCCCAAGCTGCTTGCGAAGCAGAAGGAGGACATCTAGCAATTATAGAGAATCAAGCAGAGAATGATTTTATATTTTCTGCGATTAATGATGTTGTTCATATTGGACTATCAGACAAAGACACGGAGGGTACTTTTACATGGGTAGATGGAAGCCCATTACAATATGATAATACCCAAAGTTTTACTGCGAATAGTTCCAGAGATGATTATGTTGTAATGTATAATTGGCAACCTGGCAGTTGGGGATATGTAAGTTCTAATGTTTGGAAAAAGTATGTTTTAGAAATTCCTTGTAGTGGCGGCGGTGGTAATAGCAATAGCGGTGGTCCAAATATTACGATTAATCAAACCTCAGGAGGAGTGAGTGGAAGTACCTTCCCTGTTGGACAAACCAGTATAAATTATCAAGCAACGGATGCTTGTGGCAATACCGCAACTTGTAACTTTATAGTAGAAGTAATCGAACAAGTAGTCACTTGTAGTGAAGATACAAATGGTGGAACCATCGGAGGGGAAGAGACCAATTGTGGTTCTTACACGCCTTCCCCAATAAGCAGTAGTAGTTTGCCATCAGGGGGACAAGGGGAGATAGAGTATGTATGGTTGGCTTCCACTGTTGGTTGCCCGACTGGCATAGGAGAGCAACTACCTGGTGCGCAAGGAGCCTCTCTACCTGTTGATTATATAACTCAAACGACTTACTACGTAAGATGGAGTAGGAGAGCAGGTTGTATAGATTGGTTAGCGAGTAATTGCATCACAAAAACAGTAGAAGATTGTGGAGGACCTGTTGCTACAGACTATTGCGAATCCGCTGGTACGCAACCGTGGCAAGAATGGATTGGAGCAGTTCAGTTAGAATCCATCAATAACACATCAGGCAAATCTTCTGCTGGATATGATGACTTTACGGATATTTCTACTTCCTTAATAGGAGGGCAATCTTATGAAGTAGGAGTGCAACCTGCTTTTAGTTGGACACAATGGAATGAGAACCTGTATGTTTGGATAGATTTTAATCAAGATAACGATTTCTCAGATGCTGGAGAACTGGTATTAAACACCGTGTATCGAAAAGGCAGACCTTCCTCTACTCCTGATTTTGTCACCAATACTTTTCAAGTGCCTACTACTGCCCTCAATGGTACCACCCGAATGAGAGTCGCTATGAAAAGAGATGGTACGATAGATGCTTGTGAAACCTTTCAAAGAGGAGAAGTGGAAGATTATAGTATTGTCATCAGTGGAGCAACGGATCGTTCTAGTTCGATTAACTTCGAGGAAGACTTGCCGAAATTTCTCATCTACCCCAATCCTGCGACAGATATTATTTCTGTTAAATTTGACAATGTGATAGAAGGGAGTAGTATTCAGGTTATCAATACATTTGGACAAGTATTAGAAATCTATGATAATTTTAGAGATAAAAGCGTAGATATTTCTGTAGAGAATTATTCAAGTGGATTGTATTATATCAGATACAGCACGCCTGTTACACCCGTAGCCACTAAGAGTTTTGTAGTGGATAAAGGGTATTAGTAAGTTCTCAATGATGAATTTTGTCCCGATTGCATCGGGATTGAATAAAATGGAACGTAACAGGACGAAGAAACGATTTAAATAATGTCCTTTTAAATCGATGAAAATTGCGGAAACAGATTACAAAAGTTTTAAAAACTTTTGTAATCTGCTCTTGTGAGACAGCCTTATTTTCTCCTCTCCTCATTACCCACTCACCCGTTAGACTAATTTTAATATGTCACAGAAAGTGACTTTAAATATTTTTTTTGTCAAAATAGTGCCGTCCATTCCTTTCTTTCTCCCGATTTGAGTTTAACCTCCTTTAAATCAAGTATATAAAAATTCCAAAATGACGAATATAGCTAAGTATGATGCTTTTACGGGGATGAATTGTTCAAAAAAAATGGCACTGGTTAATTTTTTATGTGCCGTTAATGATATACCTACTTCGGATAAAGAGAAAATAGCGACTTCTGTAGATTATGCTTTGAAGGATACGGTTTCTTTTGGTGGATACATAGTTGCCTTAGAAAAAGAGCATAAATTTCTCGGTGCTGTAGTGGTGAATAAATCTGGAATGGGTGGTTTATTACCGGGTAATTTAGTGGTCGTACATGGTGTGGCTCCCATTTTGGAACAAGAAGAAATCATAGCCCTACTTTTGAAAGAAGCAGACAAATATGCTAGAGGAGATATAGCGGTGGTGAGCCGAGAACCCTCTTCCAATGAAGTGAACTTGATCTCCTTAAACGATAATAATGTTAAATATTTGAATGATAACGCCCTAAGAGAGCGGGTATTAAGAGCGATTGCCTAATCCATTCTTATGAAAAGGTGAAAAAAGGCAGATTTCCTTGGGAGTCTGCCTTTTTTTTATGCTAGTTCTTAACAATTTCTTTTTCATATTTGGCTTACCCTTTGATAAAGAATATACGGGAACAATTTGCCTAGCTGCGGTGTTCGAGTTAGTAAGAAGCATTTTATACTTGGAACGGGATAAAAAAGTGATTTTACAATACTGTTTAATTGTTTATTTGTTGAACTGTTTATCTAAGTATAGCTTGTAAACGAATAAACAGTTACACAAATAAACAATTAGTTCACTTTCATAATTTTACCC
>CALJIQ010000420.1 GCA_937973995.1 uncultured Saprospiraceae bacterium | reverse complement strand
TCGAAGAGTAGCGCTAATTCGTCTATGTGTTCTGTCGTTGCCTTTTGTATTTTTGCTCCTAGTTGTTTTTCTATATCCATATTAGTTTAATTGAGAATTGATAATGGAGAATTGAGAATTCACGAGATGCTTGTAATTCTCAATTCTCCATTATTATCAAAAGTGTTTTCCTTGTTGATACATTCCCAATACTTTTAAGTTATTGCAAATAGGTCGCACTGCCCGCAAGGCTTGGTCTAGGCTCATGGCATTTTCAGCAATGATGTCTGCAAAAAACATATACTCCCAATTGCGTCCAACGATGGGGACGGATTGGATTTTAGATAAGCTAATATTATAAGCAGCTAAAACAGATAGTACTTTATTTAGACTACCAGGCGCATGAGCGGTCGTGAAGGAAATCGTTGCTTTATCCACCTGCGTCAAATCATTACCAGAAAAGTATTGATGTTGTAAGACAAGAAAACGAGTGAAATTCTTTTTATTGGTTTCAATGCTTTTGGCGAGGAGGTTTAATTCGTATTTTTCTGCAGCTAGACTACTTGCAATTGCCCCAATGCCTTGTAATTGATTGTCCCTAATGTTTTTGGCACTTAGGGCTGTATCTAAAGTTTCTACTAATTTGATATGGGGATATTTTTTAAAGAACGCTTTGCATTGTCGGATGGCCATATAGTGGGAATGCACCTCTTTTAAATCCGATATTTTTTGACCAGGAAGTGCCATCAAATTCTGTACAATCCGAAGATAAATTTCTCCCGTGATGTGCAAATTAGATTTATTGATGAGCTTATAATTTTCCAACATGCCACCGCCTAATGTATTTTCAATCGCCATCAATCCTACATCGGCTTGTCCAGGGTCTTCTACCTTCTCTACTACGTTATCAAACCAATCAGCAGGAATAATTTCTACTTTACTATTGGAATAGTACAAGCGAGCGGCAACATCATGAAAGGCGCCTGGATAGCCTTGGATGACAATGCGCTTGACGGTATCGTTTTCTATTTCTTCTTGTTCTTCAGGGGCGGTTACAGTTCCGTTGCTTTTTGGCATGAATGAATATTTTGAGAAGTCAGACCACTTCGTTGTCAGATAGGTTCGTTGACGTCATAAGTCTGACCTCTGACAATGAAATGGTCTGACCTCTGACTTCTCAAAAAGAAAAAAGAGTTCTCCGTTAGTTTTCGGGAACTCTCTTTAGTTGTGTTTTAATAAAGACAAACCAAATCAGTGTTCCAGTAGGGGAATGCTAAAAAAGAAATAAAAATAAAATTTGGTTTGGCTAGTCATAAAACAAAAAAAGCCCCTTTCGGAGCTGTTTAATTATTTCTAGTTAATCAATGATAACAATAATTTAGCTCCTCTTAGGCGTTGCCGTAAAAGTAAAAAAAGAAGCTAAATGAAGAATGCGTAGTCATAATTGATTATTTCTATTGCAAACCTATGGATAATATTACCAGTTTGCAAATTTTAAAGATGGTTTCTTAAAAAAAGAAATCCTGATTTAGAAAGCCATCCATAGTGTCAATCATATCTTCATACCACTCTGAATAATCATCTAATAATTGGTTGATGTGGCGTTGCTTTCCGAGTCCTTCTATATCGGAGAGCGGGTATGCTAGGTGTTGCTTGCCGCTTTTAACTTTCATCATCAACCCTAGTTCATCATCATCATGAGATACGCCTTTGACCGTCATCGAGATGCCAGGAGGATTATCTAATGTGCCTCTGCTTATGGCTTCAAAAGGATACTTGACTTTATTGCGTAAATGGTTTTCCCAATTTTTGGAGTCATTGAGGGCAGGGTCAGCTAGTAGTATTTGTAATAGTCTTTTTTCTTGGTCTTTTGGCAAATAGTTCCATTTATTTTGATTGTATAGCGTTCGGTAGGTAGCAATGCTTTCTGCTTGGGTGTCTCGGGATTTGCATTTTTCTACCTCTTTTTCAAGAACATGGACCTCTTGAAAATCGAGATCAAGATCATTACAGTGCTCTATTAATTTCTTTGGTAGTGCCTTCATGGCTAGGCTATCTAAAGAAAGCTCATATTGTATTAGTCCTTGTTCATCAAAATCAATAAACTCAACTCGGCCTATCATTCCTTTTAATAGTACTTCCTCCTCGTAAGGATGTCGGATTGCTTTTTTTATTTTAAGCGTATCGCCTACTTTGTACTTGGCTTTTTTAGTGGCTTCCGCACTATAGGCACTCATTTGCTCAAATAGATCGCCTTTACCTCCGTTAAACATTTGGTCAAGATATTCCAAGGCCTCCTCAGGACTCATATTCGGGTCTATCGGACCAAAAGGTGTATCACTCATTGGACCACCGTAAGCCAAATCCATCATGGAAGGAGATAATTCGCCCATTTCCAAAGACTCTTTCATGGCATCTCGCAATTGGGTCAATTGTTCTACACTACCTTCCATATCTGCAAGAGAGTCTTCAAAACCAAAGCCTTCTTTTTTGGCTCTTTTGAGATGGGTTAGCATAGACCCAAAATCGGAGGCTCGGAGGCTTTTGATTTCTTGTTGATAACGATTGATTTGATTTTCAATGAACGCTAATTCTTGCTCTAGTTTTTCGATTGCTTGCTGTAATACATCTGCTGTATAGGCTTTAGCTTCTGATAAATCTAACTCCTCCATCAGATAAAGCCGTTCTAATTCTAGTAAAGTGTGTATGTCTCCGCTTTGGTAGGCCTCATTTAGACGTTGTTGCATCTCGTGAAACTCTGCTGCTTCTTTTTCAGTTCTTGCTCTGTCAGGATGAAATTTATTGGCTAATTTCACAAAGACCTTTCTAATGTCTTTCTGTTCTTTTTCATCTGGTTTAACTTGAAACTCTTTGAATATATCTTGAATTTTTGCTCTTTCTTGTTCTTCAAAGTCAAACTCGAAATTACCTTCTTTCATTTCCTTTCTCCGACGCTGGAATTCTTTATAATCATCTGGTAACAGATCTTCGCTTTCGAGTTCGTCCGCCATCATGCCCAATGCCATTTTGTCTTCTTTGGTCAAGGTTTTTAGCTTTTTCAGTTTTCTAGCTAGCTCCACAATTTCCAAACGCAATTCTTCCATTCGTTCCATTATACCCACAATTTGGGTACTGGATTTAAATTGGACTTCCTCGATTTCTTTTTTACTATTTTCTAGGCGAGTTTTTAGGCCTTTTAGGATGGATTTTCTTTTTTTTAAATTCGTTTGTAGTTCTTTGATTTTGGCTTCTTTTTGAAGCATTTCTGGGCTTTTACTTACTTCTTTACTCATGGATAGACTGATTGTGTAATTGTTTATTTTTCAAATATCCAATAAATACGCCAGTTATAGGGGAGTTTTTCCTTTTATCCTGTAAATTCGCAGCAAAACAATACAACCTATGCGATTATACTTTTTTAGCTTATTGTGCTTTTGCTTTTTTTCTTTGGAAGGTACCGCACAAAATATTCCCAACACGAAAGTGTATACTTTCAAAATGGTGAAAACTGGAAATGCCTTCCGCTTTACCAACCCTCGCCATTTAACGGGATTTAATCCTGATGGCTATAATAACCAACCGCATTTTATCAATGATGAAACCTTATATCTGACGGTCCAATTTCCAGATGATGCCCAGACAGATATTTATGCATTGAATTTGCGGAAGAAGGCGATCAATAGAGTGACTAAAACGGTAGAAGGAGAATATTCCCCAACACGTATTCCTCGCTCTTCTTCCTTTTCGGCAGTTAGGGTAGAGGCAGATGGGCAAAGTACTCAACGCTTGTGGAAGTTTCCCATTAACAGGAGTAATGAGGGGCAACCTGTTTTTCCTGATATAAAAGGGATTGGTTACCACCAATGGTTGGGGCCAGAAAAAGTGGCTTTATTTATTGTGGATACCCCCAATAAAATGATGATCGCTAACCAAGAAACAGGTTCAGCGGTGGAATTGCTGACGAATATAGGTAGAGGATTTCAGCCAATGGGTAATGAAAAATTAGCCTTTATCCATAAGGTGACGGATGAAAATTGGTATATCAAAGAAATGGATAGCTATACTTATCGCTTTAAAGAAGTGGTCCAAACTTTACCGGGTAGCGAGGATTTTATCTACCTGCGAGACGGCACCTTTTTAATGGGAAATGGCAGCAAATTGTATAAATACAATAAGATTTTTGATAAGGAATGGCGGCAAATTGCAGATTTTAAATACTATGGTATCAAAGATATTACTCGGTTAGCGATTAGTGATAATGGAACGATTGCTATTGTAAGTAGGAATCAGAAATAAGAATTTCTCAATGCTGAATTTCTCAATGCTGAATTTTGAATGATTGAATTTTGAATGCAACTAGACTTAATTAGTATGTAAATGTTCTTCTTTAGAAGAATAAGTAGTCTGACAAAAATAAGTTAACAATTTTGCTTTTCAGTTGATTGATTATTAATTACTGATTATTAGCTAATTAGGCGTGTTCAGTAGCGTCTGGAAAATAATTAATAATCAATAATTAATAATGTCACACTACTTA
>CALJIQ010000419.1 GCA_937973995.1 uncultured Saprospiraceae bacterium | reverse complement strand
CCCTCGTCCGATGGCTGTCGCCGTCGGATGAGATGGATGTTCCCATCCGACGGCGATAGCCATCGGACGGGGTGTTTTGCAAAAATTGTCAAAGACCCGCAATAAATAAGTGTTGGTCTGTTTGCCGTCAACCGTCAACCGTCAACCGTCAACCAATGAGATTTGATTACACAAAAATCCGTTCAAGAAATACTAGAAGCAGCGAAGATTGAAGATATAGTAGAAGACTTCGTGAATTTAAAAAGACGAGGGGTAAACTATATCGGGTTGTGTCCTTTCCATAATGAGAAAACGCCTTCCTTTACCGTTTCTCCTTCTAAGAATATTTGTAAGTGCTTTGGCTGTGGCAAAGGGGGCGATCCTGTCCAATTTTTGCGAGAACTCGAAAACTATAGCTTTGTAGAGGCACTCCGTTATATTGCCAAGAAATATAATATTAAAATAGAGGAAAAGGAGTTGACGGCTGAGGCAGTGGCAGAAAAGCAGATGTATGAAAGCTTGTACCTAGTCAACGAATACGCCAAAGATTTTTATCATAAACAATTAATGGATACCGATGCAGGAAAAAGCATCGGGCTTTCTTATTTTAAAAAAAGAGGATATCGAGAAGCGACCATCAAAAAATTTGATTTAGGCTATGCGCCGAATGCGAAAGACGAATTGACAGCTACTGCTGCAAAGGCAGGTTATAACATTGAACTACTCCGAAAATTACGACTTACCAACCAGTACGATGGTGATTTTTTCAGAGATCGAGTGATGTTCACTATTCACAATCTCACGGGAAAAGTCATTGCCTTTGCAGGACGAACTCTATCTAAGGAGAAGAAAATTGCTAAATATGTTAACTCTCCAGAGACGGAAATTTATATCAAAAACAAAGTCCTCTATGGAGCACATTTGGCAAAAAAGAGCATTCGGAAAGAGGATGAATGTATTTTGGTAGAAGGCTATACAGATGTTATTTCTCTTCACCAGGCAGGTATAGAAAATGTAGTGGCTTCTTCAGGTACTTCCTTAACGGAAGGGCAGATTAATCTCATCAAACGCTATACTCCTAACATTAAGATTTTGTATGATGGGGATGCGGCAGGGATCAAAGCGGCTTTACGTGGATTGGATTTGGTGCTAGAGCAGGATATGAATGTGAAGGTAGTTTTATTGCCTGATGGACAAGACCCAGATTCTTATTTAGAGAAATTAGGTGCTTCCGAATTTAAAACCTTCATCAAAGAAAAAGCAGAGGATTTTATTCTTTTTAAAACCAATTTGTTATTAGCAGATGCAGGGGACGATCCGATTAAGCGTGCCCAAATTATTCAAGATATTGTTGCCAGTATCTCGAAAGTACCTGATCCGATCAAGCGTTCTGTTTATGTAAAAGAATGTTCTAGATTGGTAGATGTAGAGGAACAAGCCTTATTTGATGCCTCCAATAAAATCATTGCTCAAACTATAGCCAAGCGTCGGCAAAAAAGAAGATTTCAAAAAGAGCGTGCGAAACAAGCTCCTAAAGGAGACCCTTCCTTTCCCAGTACGCCACCCCCTGAATATACTGGACAAGACCAACTACCTCCAGCTATTGCGGATCGCATTCAGCCAGTAAATATAACAGCGGCACCTGATGGAGATACCTTTCAAGAAAAAGATATAGTACGCATTCTAATTAGTGGTGGCACCCAAGTTTTTGATGAAGAAGAAAACATCACTGTTGCAGAATACATCCTGAGCAATATGGAAGATGTGTTGGACTCTTTTCAAAATTCGACTTATGGAAAAATTGTAAAAGAATACCACCAAGCCCTAGTCAAAAAGAAGAAAATAGACCATCAATATTTTTTACATCACACGGAGGAAGATATTCGGCAGATCGCCTCGGACATGTTGAGCACGCCTTATGAGTATAGCCCCAATTGGGAAGAAAAACTAGACCTCCCTTTACAGACACAAAAAAAACCAGAGGAAAATTTCACACAAGATAGTATCTCTTCTTTGAGAGAATTTAAGAAAAAGAAGATTAAAAAAATGAGAGAGGAAATAGCTGCCAAACTGAAAGCAGCTGAGGAAAGTGGAGATACGACTAATAGCTTAAAGTATCTCAAACTCATCATGAAATTAGATGCTACTTATAATGATTTGGCTGGTCAGACGAATACGGTGGTTATTAAATGATGGTTGGATGTGCTTATCAAGCATCACCTCTGATTTTGAGGATGTAAGTTTTTTCTCAAAAACTTACATCTTCAAAATCGAGCTAACATAATTTTCTTTCTTGTAGGGGAGTAATATTAACTCAAATTGGAGTTATGTTATCTCAAATTCGTTGGTAGGATTTTTTTAAAAATCCTACCAATGAATTTAGAGCTAACACAACTTATCGAACCACTACCTTCTCCTGTACACTGTGTCCTCCTTGGCTAATGGTAACAACCACCATTCCTTTGACTACTTCTTCAAATAAAATCGTCTCCACACTATTACCACTGAAGTCTTCTATTTTTTGCTCGTATAATCGTCTTCCTACCATATCTGTTACCTGAATAAATAGAGGTTTTTTTGATCCTTTGATAGAAAGATTAATATTTTTATGGGCTGGGTTAGGGGAGATATTTATTTGCAAAAAGTTAGCTTCAATTTTTTCTACAAAGGACTTCATAAAAGGAGTAGGGGTAGCAAACTCTTTAGATTGTAATTTCATTACACTGATAGAATAATTTCCGTCCCCTCCAATAGAAAATTCAATAGGAATGTTTTTAACGACTCTAACGTCTTCCGCATTTTGGCGCCCAGGAGTCCAACGGATATTTTGTTCATTAAGTAAATTCATTACTCGGATGACTTCTTCATCTAAATATTTTTTTGATTGAGCAATATACAAATTAGAGATAGCTCCATCTAAATCAATTGTGAACTGAACATTGACAGTGCCTTCAATTCCATTCCATCGTGCATCAGGAGGATACTGAATATTATCATATAAAAAACCTGATAATTGTTTGAAAGTGCAATTTAATTGTTCCTGATAAGAAGACTCTTTACTACATGATTGTAGCCGAGGCATTTCATCTACTTGCAAAAACACTTTTCGATCATCGGTGTAGTGAGAAGAGAGAGGGTCGTTTTTAGGTAAGATTAATGTCTGTCCCCATACATCTTTTATAACAGTGTAATCATCTACTAAAGTAAAGCTAATTGCCTCAGTTGGTGTTTTACCTTTATAGTTGATTCCTCTCATAAAAATGTCCTCTTTTGACCAATGCTCTCGTTTCTTTATCCAATCTTCCAATATAGTGAAACTGGTTGGTTGGTAGCCCATCGTTACCCCATTTACAATAAATAAAATGGAGTCAGTCACTAGTCTAGGTTCGGGACGGGTAATGGTTCTTATATCCTGATTATTTAAGTTTTTGATTACTTTCTTTCCATTTTCTATTTCGATAAGCAGTTCATCAGAGATGAAATTCATAGAACCATTTTTGCCTAATTCTTTTCCATATTTTTCAATTGCTTTATCAGGAGGTAAAGTTCTTACTGTTTCTGCAGAAAAACCTATTTCTTCTTTAAATACTTCATTCGAAAATCCTACAATAGTGCCATTTATAAGAACTAGATAATTATCTCGGACAGGCGGGGCAGTAGAGCTAGGTTCTAATACTTTTTCTCCATTTGATTCTGTAACAAACCAATACTCTGTGTAGATATTTAAAGCGCCATTAATTCCTTGTTCACCATATTTTTCTACTGCCCTAGAAGCGGGTATTTCTATTATAGTTTCTATATCCCTTCGTTTGATGCTAGAGAAACCTTCTGGAAAAATGCCTAGTATTTTATTATTAATGAGTATTAATTTATTGGCGGTATTCTTTAAGGCACTTTGTCGATGCGAGAAGGAGTCTGGTATGGATGAGTTAGACTCCTTAATGATTTCTATTAATCTTTTTTCTCCCTCAACTTCTACAACCATCCAATTATCAGCTGTGATGTGAATTTCTTCTACTCTTTCATCTAATAAATCAATATCGTAAAGTGGAATCTGATTAAAACCTTCCTCAAACGTTCCATATATTTCGCCATTGACAATAATCAATTTATTTTCCGATCCTTCTAGTATAGGTAAATTCCTTTCTTTGAGTGTTAAGTCTCGATAGATGATGGATTCTCCATTTTCATGGAATCGTAAACCAATACCATTTTCTCTAGCTACCTCCGCCGCTAATTCATGAATTTCGTTTTTGTGGGCTGGAAATTTTTGAATTAGAAAAATAGCAGCCGTATGTAGTTCCTTAATGTGGTCGCCTTCTTTTTCTATTGTCTTTATCCCCCCTCCTTCTGTTCGAATATCATAAATGATTCTGCATCCTCTGCAAGCATACGCTTCTGCCAACACCTCTTTGGCTTTCTCTTTATCAAAATCGCCAATTACCCAAAATAGCATGGTACGAGGTATATTGGGGACGTTTACATTGGGATTCAAATAATCAATAGATAACTGAGCCGTAGCATTTAAATTAGCTCGGACTTGTGGATTAGAAAATACCATTACCATCAACACCAATAAGGGGAGGGCAGAGAGGTATTTCATGAGCGCTTGATTAGAAGATTGATTTCTAGTCATCATTAGAATACGTTTTTTTAATTGTGAATCTAAAAAATGACTCGCCAAAGCGAGCTGCATACCCGATTGCGCTTGCTTTAGTAATAGGTGACCATATTGTTTGGTCTTCGTGTCTTTGAGTACGTAGGCATCTGCTAAATACTCATGTATATCTTTTAAAGATTTTTTGTACCAATAGATGGGTGGACTAAACCACAATAAGATGCTTAACCATTCTAAAAATAAAGTATCTATACTATGCCATTGGTTAATATGTGCTACTTCATGTGTGATGATGGTGCCCGCATCTTTGTCTTCAAGGTGTGTGTCTTTACTCCAAAATAAATAATTGAAAAAGGAGAAAGGTAAATGTCCTTGATTAGTTAATACCAATTTATAATTTCCTTTTTGATGTATCTCCGCAGACTGATATAATTGATAAATTTTCCATAAGCCTTTTCCAAATCGCCCTAAACAGACCAATACCCCTATGGCATAGACCAACCAAAAGAAGATCAATCCATAGCTTATTTCTTCTTTGGCCGTTTGTACGGCGATGACCGTTTCCACTCGTTGTACCGTTTCCACAATGGGTTCGATATACACCACTGCGGTAGGTTCTTGTGGAAACCATGCCATTATATTTATAGGGATAATTGGTATGACCAATCCCAATATAAGTGTTCCTAACAAGTACCAACGATTGATGTTAAAGAAGGTCTCCTTGCTTAGAAATAGGGTATAGATTAGATAAAACAACCCCCAGCAAATCGTTACTTTTAGGAAATAATTTATCATGGTTGTAAGGATTGAAGG
>CALJIQ010000418.1 GCA_937973995.1 uncultured Saprospiraceae bacterium | reverse complement strand
ATTCAAAGCATGGTAGGTATTGCAGTTTTGATGCGGTTGGGTATGCGCTCCTGCAATGGCCTTGGATAATACATCTACTGGTACGCCTTCATAATGCGGCACTTTTCTTCTGCCACTCTTTCGATCTCCATAAAAGGTCTGAGGGGCTAATCCGGTTATCACTATACTATACAAGAGTCGGGTCAACATGTCCGAAGTATTTGCTTGACCTTTATATTGTTGGTCTGGCAAAATCATATCACATCTAAAGATATTGATCGGATTGCCAAATTGCTCATTGACTTCTCGTAAGAGCAATTCACCTGCCCATTTACTAACTGCATAGCCAGCAGCATAATTATTGGTCAAAGGGATTTCTTCTTGGAAAGCCGCGCCTTCATGGATATTTCTCGGTGTTTTTAACAACATAAAAACCCCTGCGGTAGAAATAAAATCAATTGGCTTTCGAGTCTCGGAAAGTGCCAATCGAATCACTTCTGCCGTTCCTACTACATTCGGACCAAAGAGATGCGGATACGCCAAACGATGATTGACCAAAGCCGCCACATGGCAAATTCGATCTACGGTGCTGGCTAGTTGTTGGAATTTTTCCTCCCCCAATCCAAAGGAAGGTTGTGCTATATCTCCTGCCCAAACCTCTATGTGATTGTTGGATAGGTCTAAAAAGTCTTTTTCAAAATCAGGGTCTAGTCCTCTATACTCTTTTGCCAATTTTTCATAAGCCGCCGCATCGTCTTTTTCTCTTATTAAACAAATTAGTTTTCCATCCTGTTGAGACAAAATTTTCAACCATTCCAAACAAATAATATGCCCTAAAAATCCATTGGCACCCGTTAATAATACGGTTTTGGGAATGGCTGGGGCAGTTGGTAAGTTGCCCGCATTTTTTAAAATATCGCTATCTATAAATCGAGCTAAATGTATATCCGTCTCTTTCACTGTTTTTGCTCCCTTCCCATGAATAGCGGCAAAAGTCGCTCGATTAGGAACGGAATCATCATTGGCTTCCTCTATATACTTAGCCCATTGTTGGATATTACCCGTTGGAGAAAGAATAATATCCGCTGCTAAAGGAACGCCAAATACCTCTTCAATAGACATCGAAAATAAGGAAGCCCCCAAGGAGTCGCCCCCTAATTGATGGAAGGTTCTAGGCGTTGTAGTTTCTATGCCTTTTATCCCTAGTTGGCTCTCCAATAAGACCACCAACTTTTCAACCGTATTGAGTTGGGAACTAGGATCTTTTAATTGGGCAATTCGCTCATCTTGTGCTTGGTCACTGGCTTCATAAAGGGCTTCCAAAGCTGCGCCGTATTTTCGTTTTAAGGCAGGGCGCAGCCTTTTTCGTACACTGGATAATAGACCATTGCCTTGCGTAAATTCTTCCTTTTCAAGGATAAATCCTCTAGGTACTTCAAAGGGTTTTAGTTCATCTTTAGCGGCTACTTTATTTAATTCATCTCGTATTAAATTTTTAATCTGTGCCTCCGTTGGAGTAGCTCCCAATTGCTCTTGTAACAATCCTATTTCTGGAACTACGACCGCTACTAGATAAGAGCGTTGGGAATTGCCATAGACATAAATCTGTTTGATTAAGGCACTACCCGCTTCATACACCGTACCCAAAACGCCTACGGCTACATATTCGCCTTGCGATAATTTTAGCACATCTTTTCGGCGATCAATAATCACGACCTTATCAGGTTCTTGCTCTTCCACAATGTCGCCCGTACAGGAATAACCATCTTCATCAAACAAATTGGCGGTAACGGTTGCCTGCTTATAATATTCCTTAATCCCGTATTTTGTTTTTACTAATAATTCTCCTCTTGGAAAGGGTTTATCCGTTGTGAAATATCCAAGTTCCGGAACATCTCTAAGTTTATAATCAATCACATTTTCTCGATTGATCCGATCTTGTACCGTCAAACTACCCGTTCCTGATTCGGTATTGCCATAGCCCTCCACCATCAGTACATCAAAGCAATCTTCCATAAAGGTTTGTACCTTAGGAGAGGTGGGTGCGGAGCCAAAAACGATACATAATAAGCGATTCCCTAAATACGTAGAACGCATTTCTTCTTTCACTTCCTGTTCTACTGCTGCTCGACTCTGTTCTCCGATCCGATGTCTTCGAGCCACCTCATTTTGATAATGCTGATGTACCAATTCAAATATCCGAGGGAAGAGCGATAAAAAGGTCGGATTTGCCAAACGAATATCTTCTAATAGCGAGGACAAATCCGGTTGTAAAGTAAAATAACCCGTGCCTCCTGAATTCAATGCATCCACCAAATTGATGCGCCCCATGATATGGTTCAACGGTGCTAGGTGCATCGTGATTCTTGGCAAAGTGGTTTTTCGTCCCACCCATCCATTTATCATGGCTTTCCGAAGAACGACCGCTCCTTTGGGTTTTCCCGTACTTCCTGAGGAATGCAAAATCGCTCCCCGATTTTCCCCTTCCTTTTCATCAGGAGAGAGATACTCGAAGGAGAGTGGTTTGCCATATTCCAATACCTCCGATAAACTAAAAAGCTGTTTATTAGGTGCCTTTTCTGCTAACGTTTTTCGTGCTTCCGCCACGATGGCGTTTTCTTCTGTTACCCGATCATCATAATTAAAAACGATCACACTTTGGACCGACGCTTGCTTCGCTGCTAACTGAGTTGCCAAGGGCAAATCTTTTAGGGTAGCGGCAATAACTACGGGTTCAATATTAGTCGCCATTTCAAAAAGGTCTGCTCCAGAAGTACTACTCTGTACTGGTACGGGAACCGCCTTAGCGTATTGACAAGCAAAATCTAGCGTCGCAAAATCAATATCCGAAAAGCCCATGATCATTACAAACTCATCCCGTTGGACTTGGCAATTCGGATGCGTTCGCCATGCCATCGCAATGGCTTTTATTCGATCATGAAATTCCCCATAGGTAATGGTATGATAGGCCGGTAAATATTTGCGATATGGTTCTTTTGACTCAGGGTCTTCTAATACCTCATAGGTCCGCTCTCCCAGCGCTGGTCTTGCTGCATATCCATCTAGAAAAACCCCAATCGTTTGGTCCAACGGCAAGCCCGCTGCCAACGCCTTTTCTCTAATCGCCTCCTCTGGCATCAATGCCCCAATCTGCTGATCATTTTTACAAAACTCTAAGAGTCGTAAGACATATTTTTTTTTGGGGCTGATGGGTTTTTCTACTTTTGTCATGATTTTATGTTGAAGTTTCTTTGTTGGCTTTTAGGATTCTTTCACAAATTTCGTGTTCTCTTCCCTGAAGTGGACATCGAGTCCACTTCAGGGAAACAAGGGATTCTAAAGGGAGAAGGTAGGCTACGCCTACCTTCTCCCTTTAGAATCCCTTGTGCAAATCAGGTTGGCTCGATGCCAACCTGATTTGCCATTTGTCGTATTTCACAGAATAGGTCAAAGAGTCATTTTTACTTTCCGCAGCCACGCTCAATTATTACGCTACTCCACCTCAAATTCCAAGCTACCAAATAAAGGTACACCATTTTTGCGGATACCTTGCACCACGATTAGATAATTGCCTGCTTTATCGGAAGTCGTAAAAGATTCTATTACCTGTTTTTTATTGGGTAATAAGATAGTTGG
>CALJIQ010000417.1 GCA_937973995.1 uncultured Saprospiraceae bacterium | reverse complement strand
TTTAATCATTCGCCCCGCCAATTTCATAAAGTCAGATTCCGTTACCATCCCTACTAATTCTTTTCCATTGACAACGGGCAAACAACCGATTTTTCGTTGTGCCATCGTTTGAATCGCATCTGCGACTAAGGTCTCGGTAGTAATGGTGATGGGCTTTTTCTCCATGATGTCTCCTACTTTGATAGAAGGGCTATCTACTAGCCGTTGTCGTTTGACAAACTGCTTGAGTAGCATCCGAGACGTGACCAAGCCTGTCAATCTGCCTTTGGTATCTTCTACAGGTATATAACGGATTTTTCGCCAATCCATCATCTCCGCCACGAATTCTAGAATATCTTCTTCACGGACAGTGATTAAGTCCGTTTCCATGATTTCCTCTACTTTAAGGTGGGTGGGTTGATAGTTTTTCAAGTCATTCACTTTAGGTAATTTCCAAGTGTGGACGGGTTTTCCTTTTTGTTGATTTTGAAACATGCTAGCCGTTAATACACTAATGGCTTCATCGTTACTAGCTTCTTTTTTTAATTTCGTATAAGCTCGCAATGCCCATCGGGCACCATTCATATGTTCTTTGGCTCTAGCTTCTATTATGTTGAGGTATTTGTTGATATCCTTTTTATGTATTTGTTGGCTTAATAGTCCTTGTCGAGCGATAGGCAGCAAATGCTTGAGTACTAAATCACAAGCAGTAATTTTCTGGTCTTTAAACCAAGTAAATTTAGAATCAATCCCAAAGCGGGCTGCCTTGCCAAAGTTATCTCGCACATCTTCCCAAGAAATATGTTTGGTAATGTCTTTTAACTCTTGTTCCATGCCCACCATTAATCCAAGCCAGAAAGCAGCGTTGGCATATTCATCCGTTACGGTAGGACCAGAAGGTAGTACTCGATTTTCAATTCTTAGATGCGGTTGTCCGTTGGGGCTTATCCCGTAGCAAGGACGATTCCAACGATAGACGGTGGAGTTGTGGATTTGTAAGGCACTTAGTTTAGGGGTAATATTTTGTTGTATTTTTTGTAAAGAATTTTCATTTGAATCTCCTGCTATTAGCACCCGAAAGCGAGAAATATCTTCTTTATAAATTTCCAAGATAGAATCTTCTAACCAGCCATTTCCAAAAGTTACCCTAGGACTGCGTTGCCGCATATGTTGGTGGGTGGTACGGATATCAATTGCCTGCTGAAAAATGGCAATTCGGTTTTCGTGCCACAGTCGTTTCCCAAACACAATAGGGGAGTTGGCAGCTATCGCCATAACCGGCGCTGCTATCGCTTGAGCGATATTATAGAGCTTTACAAATTTGCTTGGAATAACTTGTAGATGGACTTGAAAACTGGTGTTACAGGCTTCCAGAAGTGGGGAATCGTGCTTGACTAACAATTCATCAATCCCCATTAATCGCAACTCAAAAGCATTACCGATTAACTGGCTATGCATGGCATCCAGTAATGATTTGTATCTTTTTTTTGGGGTTAAGTTATGTAATTCTAAATCATATTTTCGGAGGGTTGGTAAGATGCCTGTGAGTAAAATATCTGAATTAAAATCTTGTAGGGTTGTTCGGATTTCCGACAGTAATTGTCGGTTCTCCTGTTCCATTTTTTGGAAACAATTGCCTTTGAATTCCTGGGGTTGAAGATTGATCTCCAAATTAAATCGAGCCAATTCCGTATCGAGCCAAGCAGGTTCTGCCATTTTTTCTATGACCTTCATGGCAATAGATTCTGGCTTGTAAGTGTCTTTATTAATGATGACCATTTCTTGCTCTGCCCCAATGCGAATGGTATCTTTCTCAAACCAATCTTCTTTCAACATTTGCTCTAATGCCTGTACATCTGCTAGCAAATGTTGGACAAATTGATGCATTTGTTGCTCGTCTTTGAGACCAGAAACTTTTTGTTCACCCATTTGTAATGTGAATGATTGTGTGATTTAGTAGCTACGCTAATTGTGCAATTGTAAATTTACGATTTTCAATCATACCATATGGCCATCATACAATCAAGTCATCCTAAAAATCCATTCCCATAGATAAATACAAAATAGGATCTTGAACAACTCTTGTTTCTATTCCCCAAGCATAATCTAAGCGTAGAAAATAGCCAAAAAGCATAGTGCGAATACCTGCCCCATAGCCTGCAACAATTGGATCTCTAAAGAAATTCACTTTTACACTTACCGGATTATTAGGTCGCTCGATGGTAACCGTGTTAATCGGATTATCTCGTTTAAAAGGAGAGAGTCCTTGCCAAGCGGTCCCTACATCAAAGAAGCCAACCACTTGGAAATTTCTAAGAAAGGAAGAGCGAGGGGTAGTACGGCTAAAATATCTGAAAACGGGCACTCTCACTTCTGCATTGAAAATGCCATAACTATTACCGTTTCTAATGTTTTGTTTAAATCCTCGAATATTATAAGCTAAGGTCTGGAAGACAAATTCTTCTCCAGTAGGTTCAGGACTAGGAATGCCGTCGTCAAATTGAGGGAAAAGCCAATTATTCACCCCACCTACATAATACAAGACTTTTTCCGATCCAAAAGAGGTAGAACCTACCGCTCTCAAGGCAACTACACTATGCTTTAATATGCGTTGATAATGTCTGGCATCAAAGCCAACGATACCCATCATCCCTTTCGGCGCACTGGCATTAAATCCATTAAAGACATCCAGATCGAATCGTTTGATTGCTTCTGCAAAGACTTTATAGCGAGTACCGTTTTTGATATTAATACCTACATCTAAGGTGTTGTCATACACATATTCTGCTCGTAGTCCTACCTGCTGTCGAGTTAAGTTGGGTTGTCCCAAACTTTGAGCATCTGTAGCTAACTCAATTACTTTATCTGTTCGTACACTAGCAATACCTCGCACACTAGTGAAAATGTCCAGTGGATAGCTAAAATGAGCTTGTCCTAATAAAACGACTTCTCTTCTTTTTTCAGGAGGAAATGCGGTGCTGCTAGGGGTATATCTCCTAGTTTTTCGATAAGCAGTGTACGTTTTATCTAATCGTTTCTTTTTGTCTTTGAAGGTGACAAAATATTCATCTCCATTAAAAGTGGTAGGGAAACGAGCACCCATTTCAAACTCATAATCTTCAAATAAATCTTTGAAGTTGGTTTTTAATAGAATGCCTGGAACGGGGGTTTGAAAACCTTCTGGATTGGCAGCAGGACTTTCTAATCCTTCGAAGAGTAAGCTGTTGTCCAAAGTAGTAGTCACATAATCCGTTCTAAATTTCAGCCGATAAGGAATGATTCTAGAAGTTCTAAATTTATGAACAGATTTTTGATTGGTATTACCTCCTTGTTTGGCTTCTACTACCACGTTTTCATCTACCAATTCTTCTTTTTTATCTGTTGCTCTTTGTGGTTCATTAGGGCTACCAACTCTTGGATTCGTCGGCTCATCAAATTGGGTTTGGAAAAGATATTCTTCTTCTGCCGTTGATGGGTTGGGGCTTGGTTGTTCTGTTTTGGGTGCTTTCTTTTCAGGTTCTTCAAATCCTGATTCAAATAAATATCCACCTTCTTCTTTTTGAGTTTCTTTTTCTTTATTGGTAGCTTGTTTTTTTTCTGCTTGTTCGAGTTCATTCACCTCAATGACGATATCTGTTTCTGGGTCTGATGTTTCTTGAACGGGTTGATAGGAAATCATCCGGACTTCCTTACTCTTATAAGTTGTCAAAGTTGGGGTGGCTGTTAGGGTTGGGTCGGCGACAAAAACTTGTGCATGATAACTAGCATCGTGATAAAGCAGTTCCACCATCTTATCCGACTTAGCTGCTTTATGTTGTGTGAGAATATTTCGATTCTTATTAGAAGCAAAATGATTGATCGCTTTTTTCTTAAGAACAGGTCGAATAAAAGTCGTGTCTATGGTGGCTATTACGGCAGAGTCTAGCGTTTGGATAGTAGAGTCAATATGCAGAATAACCTCTTGCTCATCTTCTAAAACCACCACTCGTTCATTATAAGCCACATACTCTTCCAGGTAACCATATTTTCTATTAAAAATTCCTGTCTCGTCCGTTAGAAAAGAATAATAAGTAGTATCAACTCTAGTAGGTTGGCGCTCATTGGCGAAAGGAGTATTGGTTACTCGAACCAATTCTTTAGATTTATTTTCTAAATCGTAATAGAAAATATCAAAGGTATGGATCGGTAAGATGGTATCTAATCTGGCGTTCTGCACCATAGAATCTTGTCGATTAGAAGCAAACAAAATTCCTTTCTGGTTATCCACTTCTATATATACGGCGTCCAAATCATCCCAAAAGTCATTGGTGATTTTTTGGGTAGCTCTTACATTAGATCGATAGAACAACAAATCCGTAAACCCACTAATCACTCCTGTAAGGACCATGTCCACATTGTTCACATAATCCATGCTAAAGACTCGTTGAATTTGGGGGTCCACTTCTTCTGTGAGTGTTTCTTTAGTATTGGTATCAAACTTTGAAAGATATAACACGTCCCGATGTTCGTACATATAAGCCAATTCAAATCCACTTGGATTCCAAGCAAGTAAAGGGTAATTATAATCCGTAGCTTGGAATTGATTTCTGAATCCTCCTTTTTTTACCAAAGTGCGTTCATTGGACCGTAAGTCTTGGATATATACTTGGTACTTCCCAATTTCATTGAGGGTATAAGCAAGGTATTGACCATTTGGACTTAGTTTTACTTGGGTCAATGGGACATTGTGCTTGTTTTTTATTTTGACTAATTTATTTTCCTCCAATGGCTGCATAGCGGCTGTTTCTCTTTTGTACTCTCCTTGATAAAAATCTAACCAATTCTCAATGGTCTGTTCGTAGGAAGAACCTAGCACATATAGAAATCCACTTTCAATACTTCGGTTAATTCTTGTCAGGTATAATAAGTTAGAGACGGTAGCCTTACCGTAAGTCTGGCTGATATAATTCCAAACGGATTGTCCAATCAATTCTGGATAATCTTCCACCATTCTTTTGAAGGTATCAAATTTTGTTTTTTGCTGATACTGATCCCTGAGTAAAATATCTCTAAGTTGGTTATCTTTTTCAGTGCTCCATGCTTCTCCTATATAGGAAACCAACCCTTGTTTAAACCAATCTGGTAAATTCAACAAAACGGCATTTTGAACAATCTCTTGTAAATTTGATCCAAATAACATCGCATTCAAATAGACCGTTGCGATTCCCTCTCTAATATCCTTTCGCAAGTGATTGTGATTTCCGTCAAAGTGCATGAATACTTTATTGCCAACAATTTTGGTTTGTCCCGTAATGTTCTCAAATGCCTCTTCGCTTCCAATATTGCTTTGCTTCAAATCGGTTATATCCGAATAGACTATGATCTCTATTTTGTGATTCAAGCGATGCTCTAAGGTGTTTTGGATTTCCTCAAAATCGTATTCTGCTATTTGTACGGCTGCTTGCCCAATATTACGCCCTTGTCCATACCAGTAAGTGATAAAATTTCGGCTTTCATACATAGACCATTCATCATAGTCTTGGTGAAACTGTACTCGATTTTTACCAAACTTTACATCGGGTTGCTGTTGAGCAAATAAGGTTATTTGTGCGAATAGGCAGGTGAGGAAAAGGGTAATGTATCGCATGAAGTATATTTTGAGAAGTCCGCTGATTCAAGTTGTAACTTGAATCAAGTTCCAAAATTCAAATTCCAAAGTTGCAATTTCGCAACTTGAGCCAGCTATTAAAGATCAATAAAAAAATCAATAAATTCAAGTAGGATGAATTCTAATTTGTCAATGTTTTATTTTTACGGTTTGAATCGCAGATTTCGCTGATTTTTTGATTGATTTCGCGGATTAGATGACCATGATCAGAGAGATTATTGCGGATTATTAGTTCACGTAATATCTGTAATAATCTGTAAATCCTCTAAATCTCATCTGCGAAATCAATTCCAAATCTGTGGAATCTGCGATTCAGATTCCGATAACTAACAAACATCCATAATATGGCGAATGTTGCCACTTTTACCTTTAATGTCTTCCAAGAGAATACCTATTTGGTCTATGACGACACTAAAGAGGCGATTATTTTTGATCCAGGCTGTTCCAATGCAGCGGAACAGACAGAACTGGTTAATTTCTTAGAGGCGAATGACTTAACGTTAGTTCGCTTAATTAATACGCACTGTCATCTCGATCATGTATTCGGCAATAAATTTATCGCTGATAAGTATAACCTCCCTTTAGAGATTCATAAAGGAGAAATTCCTGTGTTAGAATGGTCTGCCAAATCCGCTGCTCAATATGGTATTCCAATGGAACCTTCTCCTGCTGCCAGTAAATTTATAGAAGAAGGTGATCTTATCAAATTTGGCAGCACTGAATTAGAGGCTTTGTTAACACCAGGACATTCCCCAGCCAGTTTATCTTTTTATTGTAAAGAACACCAATTTGTAATTGCAGGAGATGTATTGTTTCATGGTAGTATCGGACGGACAGATTTACCAGGTGGTAGTTTCGATACTTTAATCAATAGCATCAAAACAAAATTATTACCCTTAGGGGATGAAGTACGGGTTTATCCCGGTCATATGCAGGCTACTACCATTGGTTTCGAGAAAGCGAATAATCCTTTTTTGTAGGGGGCGTTGCGGGTTGCGAGTTGCGTGTGAACGTTCAGATGACAGGCGTTTCAAAAATCTATTGATACCCCACATCTTTTCTTCAAAAAACTTATAGGGTATCAATAGATTTCAAAAATGCCAGTCATCTACATGTTGTTTAGCAACCCGCAACTCGTTTTTAACATTATCACAACCTTCAGAGCACTTTCCGCATCGTCTTAATGACAAGACCTATTATATTTGTAATTCATTGGGAAACTAATTTATAACATCATGAATAACACAAAATCTTTTTGGTTAGTAGCTATTGTTCTATTGCTAATGGCGGCCTGTACCCCGAAAGTGGTGGAATTAGCAGAAACGATAGAAGCTGCCCCTCCTCCTCCAAAAGTGGAAGACCCAAATATGAGTAAGTGCCCTAAATTTAGTGATGCATCGAATCCAGATGAGGCGGAGACAGCACATGTGCTTTATCGGGATATGCTGAAAATGAAACAGTATGAAGAAGCCTATCCGCTTTGGGAAAAAGCAATGGCAATGGCACCTGCGGCAGATGGTTTACGGGATTATCACTATATGGATGGCGTTAAGTTTTACGAGTGGATGTATGGGAATGAAACGGATGAGGCTAAGCAAAAGGAATTGGTGCAAAAGATTTTAGGGATGTACGACAAAGCAGCGGAGTGCTATCCTAAAAAGGCAGCTCAGTACGAGGGCTATAAGGCTTTTAAATTATACTATAAATATCCTGATGTAACTACTAAAGAAGAATTGTATAGTATGTTTAAGTCCGTGGCAGATGACTTGGGAGAGGATATGCCTTATTTTACGATTAATCCCTTTACAAGTGTATTGGTGGAGCGAGCCCTTGAGGAAAAAATACCGATGGCAGAAGCGCAAAAATACCAAGGCATACTTAGCCAAGCCTTTGAAAAAGGAATCAGCGAATGCGAGGGTAAAAAATGCGAACCCTGGGAAATAATCAAATCTTATTCTCCCGTTCGTTTACAAGATTTAGAGACGATCAAAGGTTTTTACGACTGCGCTCATTTTGAAAATAAGTACTATGCTGAATTTGAAAATAACCCCAATGATTGCGATGCGATTGAAACGACTATCAGTAGATTAAAGTGGGGAGGTTGTGCGAAAGAAAGCGAAAAAATGATGGCTTTATATGCTGCTTATAAAGCGAATTGTAGAACAGAGGTCGTAAGTGCGACACCTTCTAATGTATCCTTGGGTGGACAAGCACTTCGAGATGGTAATTACGATGAGTCCATCAGACGATATGAGCAAGCAATTGCAGAAACCGATGACATTGAGAAAAAGGCGAGCTTTACGCTACGAATCTCTAAAATCTACTATGTGCACAAGCGTAAATTTTCTAAGTCTAGAGAATACGCCCTAAAAGCTGCCAAGCTACGACCCAATTGGGGAGAACCTTACTTATTGATTGGTCGCTTATATGCTTCTAGTGGTCCTTTGTGCGGACCAGGCACTGGCTTTGATAGTCAGCGAGTCGTTTGGGCAGCGATTGATATGTGGAATAAAGCAAAATCCGTTGACCCTGCTGCTGCGGGCGAGGCTAGAAAATTCATTGGCGAATATGCCAAGTATATGCCTAATAAAGAAGATATTTTTATTCGAGGTTTAAAGGAAGGCGATACCTATAAATTGCCTTGTTGGATACAGCGGAATACTAAGATTCGGGCGGCTAAGAACTAATATAACCTTAACTTCAAACTCAACCTCAATTTCAATTTCAAAATTGGTTAAAAAGAGATCTGCCAGATTTTTGAAATCTGGCAGATCTAAATTTTCTGATTTTTGGTCTCTTTATCCAATATCTTCAACAAAGTAGGAATCCTAAATTCCCCACTCATTTCTTGAACATTCCTAGCTGCTTCCTCCAACTCCATACCTGCATAAGTATCCAAAAATATCGGAAGGACGATTAACGATTCCCTTTTCTCTGATCGGCTAATATATCAGAAACACAGCAGGTTTCTTATGAACTTCTGGCAGTTCTTTCTTTTTCCATTCTCCAACGCTGTAAGTAGCAATATATTGACTTGGCAAAGTCAAATCCATTGCAATACAAAACTGAGTAGCATTAGATAAATGCTTCAAAGCTTGCTCTATCATTTGCCCATTACGATAAGGCGTTTCAATAAAAATTTGGGTTTGTTTGAATTTTTTAGCGTTAGATTCCAATCGTTTGAGGTCTTTGGAGACTAGTTCTTTTTTAGGGCTTAGGTAGCCATGAAAAGCAAAATTTTGTCCATTCATGCCAGATCCCATTAAGGCAAGCAAGATGGAAGAAGGACCCACTAAAGGAACAACTTCTATCCCTTGCTGATGGGCTAGTTTAACAATTTCTGCCCCAGGGTCCGCAACTCCAGGACAGCCGGCTTCGGATAACAATCCTATATCCTTTCCCTCTTTAGCAATAGTCAAATATTGTCTCCATTCACTAGGCTCGATTCGCTTATTTAATTCAAAAAAAGTCAATTCGCTGATGGCAGTAGGATGATTGGTAGATTTAATGAAATGCCTTGCCGTTTTGGCCTTTTCTGCTATGAAAACAGATAATTGATGGATAATATCCATTACATAAGTAGGAACCGTGTGATTCGTATCGTCGCCCAGTGGGGTTGGTAGTAAATAGAGTTTGCCTTTTGCTTGCATTCTATGTAATTTTCCTAGTTGGTAATTCGTTTTTGAATGAGTAAATTAGAAAATGAATAAATGAGTAAATGGTGGATAAGCGTTATGTTGATTTATTCATTTTCTCATTTAGCCATTTATTCATTGTATTCCGAGGCTAAACAAGACGTAAATAAATGGAGAACACACAAGAAAAAACAACTATTCGAGAAAACTTAACAACTAGACTTGCTCCTATCCTTCAAAAATGGAATTCTTTTAAATCCAACCGCCCCAAAACCGCTTGGGCAACGCTCCTAGGAGGAAGTGCTTTTGTATTTGGAAGTTTATTCATCCTTACCTTTTATGGCCTGATTCGCTACGAAGCCTTAGGGCAACTTCCAAGTGTGGAAGAATTGCAAGCCATTGAAAACAATACCGCTTCCGAAGTTTATTCAGAAGACCAGCAATTATTAGGAAAATATTATATCCAAAATAGAATCAATGCGGATCTAGAAGAAATTTCTCCTGTGTTGGTCAATGCCCTAGTCGCTACCGAAGATGCTCGTTTTTTTGAACATCGAGGCGTAGATTTTAAGAGTTGGTTTCGCGTCTTTTTTAAAACCATTTTGATGCAGGATGATGACTCTGGTGGTGGTAGTACCCTGAGTCAGCAATTAGCCAAAAATCTATATCCCCGAAAGCGATACAAAATGCTCTCTTTGCCTGTCAATAAGGTACGAGAAATGATTATTGCTCGTCGCTTAGAAGAACTCTATTCTAAAAAAGAATTATTAGCGCTGTATCTCAACACCGTTTCCTTTAGCGATAATACCTTCGGAATTAAAGTAGCGACCAAACGCTTTTTCAATACCAATCCTAAAGCAGTTAATCCTGCGGAAGCTGCCACCCTTGTGGGCATGCTCAAAGGTACAACCATTTACAATCCCGTTAATTATCCAGATCGCTCTATAAAAAGACGGAACGTAATTCTGCAAAAGATGAATCGCTATGGATATTTGGTGAAAGGAAATATTGATTCTTTGCAGTCATTGCCTTTGAACTTGGATTATAATAGAGAAGGCATCACAGAAGGTAGAGCCACATATTTTCGAGAGCATTTGCGGTTGGAAGTCAATAAATTATTAAGGGATTTTAAAAAAGAAGATGGAAGTTCTTATAATCTATATACAGATGGCTTAAAGATTTATACCACTATAGATTCTCGCCTACAGATTTTTGCGGAGGAAGCAGTGCGAGAACATATGCGAGACTTACAAACTACTTTCTTTCGACATTGGAAGCAGGGCAAACCTTGGGGTAGCGATAGAGAAATTCAAAGAATAGCCACCCAAACCCCTCTTTACAAACGCTTAAAAAAAGAAGGAAAACCGAAAGCAATTATTGATGAGCTGCTTAAGCGACCCAAAATGATGCGCATCTTTACTTGGGATGGAGAGCAGGAAAAAGAAATGAGCGTAATTGATTCTATTAGATATTATCAATCTTTGCTCAACACTGGATTTTTAGCGATGGACCCAAAAGATGCGCGTATCAAAGCATGGGTAGGCGGAATTGACAATAAATATTTTCAATATGACCATGTAAAATCAAAGCGACAAACGGGTTCTACTTTCAAACCTCTGGTCTATGCTACTGCCTTAAAACAAGGTATTCAACCTTGCGAATACCACCATAATCGTTTGGTTACCTATACGGATTATGATGATTGGAAACCAGAAAATTCCGATGGAAAATATGAAGGCGTTTATTCAATGGAAGGGGCTTTAAGTAAGTCAGTAAATGCAGTAACGGTGGATTTGATGATGAAAGTGGGGATGGATTCTGTTGTTGAATTAGCGCATCAAATGGGGATTACCTCGGATATTCCTTCCGTTCCTTCTATTGCCTTAGGCACGGCTGATATTTCTCTGTACGACATGATAAAAGTCTATTCCGTATTTGCTAATAATGGAGTTAAACAAGATCCTTCTTTTATACGGAGAATTGAAACCAGAGATGGAACGGTATTGATGGACCTTGAGTTGGAAGAACCTACTTCGGAGCAAATTCTATCAATAGAGCAAAGTAGAATCATGACGAATATGCTACAATCCGTAGTAGATAGCGGTACGGCTCGCCGTTTGCGGTATCGCTATCAATTGCACTCAGATATTGCTGGAAAAACGGGAACTACTCAACATCATTCGGATGGTTGGTTCATTGGTTATACGCCCAATATAGTAGCAGGTGCTTGGGTAGGGGCAGAATCCCCCAAAGTACGTTTCAGAACGATTGATTTAGGACAAGGCGCTAATACGGCATTGCCTATTTGGGGAAGATTTATGAATAAAGTATATGCTAGTAGGGATTTTCAATCTTGGAGAAATGCCAGCTTTGAACCATTGCCAGATACCACGCATTATGCCATGAATTGCCCACCTTTCTTACCTGAAATGCCAATTTATGAAGAAACCTTCCCGCTGTTTGAAGATGAAACTGTCGAAAATGTATTTGATTGGATATTTAAAAATAGAAGAGGGGATAAGGTGATTGTTAATGAAAAACCTCGTTTTGAAAGAAGAAACAATTCTAGCTCTAATAGCCAACTCAAGCCAAGAAAGAAGTCAACTAAACCCATAAAAAGACCTACAAAGAAGAAAAAGAAGAAAGGCTTGTTTAAGCGGTTGTTTGGTAAGAAAAATTAGTGCTGCGCATCAAGACTTCTTGATAGCAGACACTTTCAAAGTGGCTGATATCTTAGCTTGACCGCTATTTATGAAACAACCTCTCAATATGGAAGGCGGCCTCCTGACCACTTCCCTACACTTTCAAGTGAGCGGCTTACACCAAAGTAAGCCGCTCACTTAGTTTTGCAACCCACATAACCACTCCACTTTAAAAAAATCGCTCCACTTGGGTACATCTTTTTTGCTCCCTACACTCTCCTATGTCAAGCGTAAAGTCGCTTGTTCCCGTTACAGACAAAAATAAACACAGAATAGACCAATTGTTAGAGCAACACGACATTTTCCAAAAACTGTGAACATTTATAAATCCCATGAAAGTTGGTATATCCAACGTTTTTTTAAATCCTTATTCGAACATTTTTTAACCAAAATTCAAAAGCTTTACAGGGTCTTAACCTTATTTAACAAGAAAACCCAGACCAATTTTTTTAGAACGGAGTTTTCGCACGCGAAAGCATTACACTGAAAATTCACATTTGGATAGGTAATATGAGTTTTGTGATTTTTAGTGGACCTAAAAATTTTGTTGTCTAAGTGAAATGAGATAGTCATCACCGACCTAATTAAGGTACAATTGGGTCGGATGATGTACTTTTTTTAGTAACCATTTCATCTTTAAATCCCACACTCCTTCAGACTAACACCAACTCAAAGACATTAAAATAGTGTATAGAGTTGTTAAAAATATATGGATAGTAATGGACTGTAGTCACTCCTTGAAATCAGGAAGACTACAAATTTTTGGAAAGAGAAGTTCGTAAGAGCTTCTCTTTTGTTTTTTGTACTAGAGACTATTGATGCTATTGTTTCTAGTAGCTAGTAACCAGTATCCTAGCAACCAGTATCCAGTATCCAGCCTTCTCCCACCTTAGGGCTTAGGCAAATAATAACCTACCCATTTTACTTGCTCTTTTTTCCTCATGCTTCGTTAGAAAGCCTCGCCTTACCTATGGGTATGCCTACGTTTTCTGCCTTGCCTGAGAAAAAAATAGCTGCCTAAAATTTGGATAGGTTATTTATTTCCTAACCCCTTAACAAAAGATTTTTTCAAAAAGTGTGAATAATTTCAAAGCTCATTCGTTTAAACTATGAACTTGCAGGATTGTTAATTTATTTAGAAATTGAGGGTAATTAAACGAATTTATGAGTTTTTGTAGTAAACATATACTTTTTCTTATTTTCTCCTTTACAGGCTTATCGGTTCTATATGCACAAGATAGCATTAAGGAACCTGTTGACAAGCTGGTAATTGATGGGGAAATAGTGAAAATAGATTATTCCGATAATGATACTTTACTAGTGGCAGATTTAGAGGATGTTTTTGTATCTTCCCCAAGAAAATTTGAATCTGTTGATGAATATTTACGATACATGAAATATCGTCGGTATGCGACGAAAGTATATCCGTATGCGGTAGAGGCGATTAAAATCTTCAGAGAAGTGGAAGTAGTTACCCAAACTATGAAACCTAGGAAACGAAAAAAGCATATAAAACAACTACATAAACGCTATAAAAAAGAATTTACACAACCCTTAAAGAACCTGAGCAAAACGCAAGGCAAGATTTTAGTGAAAATGATAGAAAAGGAATTAGATAAACCTTTTCATACGCTTATAAAAGGACTAAGAGGGAGTTGGTCAGCGGCTTACTGGAATACTTTGAGTCGTCCTTTTGGCTATCGTTTAAAAGAAGGATATGTGCCTGGCGATGATCCAATATTAGACGCTGTATTGAATGACCTAGACATCTCCCACAAAATTGAGGGACGGTGAATTTTAATTTTGAATGATGAATTTTGAATGAAATTTTATCAAACTATTACGGTAGTACTCAAAATTCAAAGTTAGTCATTCATCATTAATACTCTATCCATCAATAACATGAAAAGCCAACAACCTTCTAATACGCTTACCCGATTTTTATTCCTACTCTTTATAATACTACTCTGCTTTCCTGCCTATTCTCAGAAAAAGAAAAAAGCACGTAAAAGTATTTTTGAAACGCTTCAATACAATGAAGTAGTGGGGGTTATTATTGAAACAAATCTGGATAGTCTCATTAATCATCGGAATCGAGATACTTACCAAAAGGGTACCTTTTCTTATACCAATGAAAAAGGAAAGGTTTTTAATCATAAGATAAAACTTCGCCCTAGAGGAAAATTCAGACGGCGAATTTGTGATTTTCCTATGATTAAAATTGACTTCCCCAAGAAACAATTGAAAGAGCATGGATATACCAAACATGATGATTATAAATTAGTCACGCATTGTATGAATAATCCGGTGGCAGCTTATGAAAATATAGCTAGAGAGTTCTTGGCTTATAAACTTTATAATATACTAACTCCTAACAGCTATCGAGTTCAGTTTTTATATTTTACCTACATAGATACCAAGGAGAAAATTGCTCCCATTCAACAAATAGGATTTATAATAGAAGATACTGCGGAGTTGGAAGATAGAGTGTTTGGAGAAGTAAGGAAGGAGACCGCAGGGCTGTTACAAGATAGTTTTGATATTGAACAACACGATTTTGTCGCGCTCTTCCAAAATATGATCGGTAATACTGACTGGACTGCTTATCCTATTCCTAGAAATGTAAAAGCCATCAAATATGTGGAGGAAGATAAATATAAGTTGGTCCCTTTTGATTTTGATTTTTCAGGCTTAGTTGATGCCCCTTATGCCGTACCTCGTGTAAGTTTGAATCAAAGAAATATTCGTCAACGTATTTTTCAAGGTATTAGTAAAGACCCTAAAATATTACAACCTACTATTGCGCATTTTTTATCTAAAAAGAAGAAGATCTATCGTGCGATCAAACAGTATAAGTTGCTTTCTAAAAACAGTAAAAAGGATGTTTTAAATTTTATTAAACCATTTTTTGAAGATTTAGAAAAAGGGTATCCTTGGGGATTGAAATATGTACAGTCTGAGATAATGGTTGGGGAGGAAGTCGGAAATAAGTAAGTGCTTGGATCACCCGCTTCCACGTACTCCATTTTCAAAAATAAATACTAAATTTGCTGCTGTTCAATTCTAACACATGGAAATAGAGGAAACTCAAAAGAAAGGCAAACTAGCCAAGACCATCCTTACCGTTATAGCAGTTGGTATATTAGTAGCAGGTTTCTTTGGCTATCAGAAATACCAAGAGGTATTTGGACCTTCTGTACCTAGTAATTTAACGGATACCTTCGTTGAAATTCCAACCAATTCTAGTTTTGAGGAGGTCGTCTCCATTTTGCAAGCAAAAAATTTAATTAAGAAAGAATCCGCTTTTAAATGGGTGGCAGACTACATGAAATACCCTCGCTCTTCAATGCGATCAGGTCGTTTTGAAATCCAGCCAGGTTGGAGTAATTATGACTTAATTAGGCATTTAAGAGGCGGTAAACAAAGTCCTGTGGATTTGGTATTCAATCATGCTTGGACGGTGAAAGATGTAGCGGGAAAAGTGGCTCAATTTATAGAACCAGATTCTACAGCTATTGCTGCGCTATTAACAGATAAAGAGTATATCAAAGAGCTTGGTTATGATGAGAAGGACATTATGACGCTGTTTATTCCGAATACCTATGAGTTTTTCTGGAATACGAGCCCCCAAGATTTTATGAAACGAATGGTGAAAGAGAACAAAGCTTTTTGGGAAAAAAATGGTCGGTTAGCAAAAGCCAAAAAAATTGGATTAAGCCCTAAAGAAACATATACCTTAGCCTCTATTGTAGAACGAGAAACTCGTCAAAACGATGAGAAACAACGAGTAGCAGGCGTCTATTATAATCGTTTAAATAAGAAGGGTTGGAAGTTAGAGGCAGATCCTACTGTGAAATTTGCCACAGGAGATTTTGGTTTGCGACGAATCTTAAATAAACATTTAGCAATAGATTCTCCTTATAATACCTACAAATATCCAGGACTTCCACCAGGACCTATTAGCATGGCTTCTATCTCAAGCATCGATGCCGTTTTAAATGTGGAAGACCATAAATACATGTTTTTTTGTGCCAGAGGAGATGGAAGTGGCTATCATAATTTTGCTAGAACCCTTGCCCAACACAACGCCAACGCCGCTAAGTATCGCCGTAATATGCGAGCGAGTGGAGCGTGGTGATGCGAGTGGTCGGGTTGCGAGTTGCGGGTGAGCGAGTTACATACATGATAGGAGTAAACCGTTCACTCGCAACCCGCTCACCCGCAACTCTCAACTATGAAAATTTTACATTTTTCTTCTGCAACGACTTGGCGTGGAGGTGAGCAACAAATCGCTTACTTGGTAGAAGAATTGCACAAGGAAGAGATCCAACAATGGATCTACTGTCCTCAAAATAGTGCCTTAGCAGACTATTGTTTATTTCATAACTTGCCTCATTTTACTTATTCTAAAGTTTTCTCTACCAACCCATTTGTCGCCTTCCAATTTAAAAATTTATGTAAACAACTTGAAATAAATGTAGTGCATCTCCACGATTCGCACAGCCACACCTTTGCTTATATGAGTGCATTATTAGGCAATCCTACTCCATTGGTGCTTAGTCGTCGAGTAGATTTCCCAGTTCAAGATAATTGGTTATCTAAAAAAAAATACAACCATCCTGCTATCCGAAAAATACTTTCCGTTTCGCAAGCAGTACAAGATATTTTAGCACCTGCTATTGTTGATAAATCGAAATTAGCCGTAGTTCATAGTGGAATAGATATTTCCAAATTTGATACCACTAAAAAAGGGGTACTAAGAAAAGAATTAAATCTTCCTCCCTCCACTAAAATCATTGCCAATATAGCAGCGATTGCCCCTCATAAAGACTATTATACTTTTGTAGATGCAGCCGCTATTATCAAACGCCGACATCCTGATGTTCTATTTTTAATCATTGGTGGAGATGGTGGAGAACAGACTAATATTGAAGCCTATATCCAATCAAAAAAATTAGCCAAGGATATTCTCTTCTTAGGATTTAGAAAAGATATTCCCCTTATTTTATCCGATATAGAAGTGTTCTTGTGTACTAGTAAAGAGGAAGGACTAGGCACTACGCTTTTAGATGTTTTAGCTTGTGGTGTTCCGATTGTTGCTACTAAGGCAGGGGGTATTCCAGAAATTATTCAGCATCAAAAAAATGGATTATTAGCTCCTGTAGGAGATGCACAAAAACTAGCGAATGGCGTATCTACTATTCTTTGTGAAACTAATTTGACACAGGCGTATGTAGCACAAGGAAAAGAAATGGTAAGAGCATTTTCTAAGGAAAAAACTGCACAAAAAACATTGGCAGTTTATAAAGAGGTTATAGGTGAAAATAACCCTTAATAACCTTTTTCAATCCAACTTCAAAGACTTCTTCATCTCCTCAAAAATGGCCTCATTAGGATCGGTTCCATCCTGTTCTTCAATGTGAATTAGCCATTGCTGATTGATTTTAACTAAGGAGAAATAATCCTCTATCGTATCCCCTTCCTCTTTCAAGCTATATTTACAAATTGCTTGGTCTCCTGTTTCGGTACAGCGAATGCTAATGAATTGGGTAGGTTCTAATTCATCATCCGCCAAAAAGAGGGATTGGTTCATTTTGAGCCATTCTTTAGCAGACGGGCTTCCTAATAACATAGCTTTGGCAATCTCATTATTATCTACATACTGTTGCCAAGTTCGGCAGACCTCTTCGGGCGTTTTGGGTAAAGTAATTACTTTGGGTTGGTTAGTAGAGGGATCGTTTTTGCAAGCAGTAAAAAGAGAAAAAACTAAGCTAAATAGAACAAGTTGGGAAATAGTTATCCACGTCCATGAATGGTGTTCATGAAAGATTTTTCTGCTGTTTGACAATTTTTGCAGTGTACCCGTCCGATGGCTATCGCCGTCGGATGGGTACGCCCCATCCGACGAGTAGGTAAAAATGCCTTTTGCAAAAATTGTCAAAGAACCTGTTTTTCTCTGCGTTTCTGCATCTTTGCGTTGATAATTAGTTTTTTTCATCACTCACGTAATTTCATAAAGAAGGCCAATAACTCAGCAGCCCCTTTGAAGGGGGAAATTTGATTATCCAAAACGGCTTGTTCCACTTTTTTCCATTCTGTCTTCATCATTTCATTTTTAAAGAAAGCATCTTGTAAGCCTTGTTGGATAGACGAAGTTAGCCAATATTTTGTTTGTTCCGTCCGATTTTGTTGAAAGAAATTATTAGCTTCTACCAGTTTAGAAAAGGCCTTAATGGTCTCCCAAATAGTTTCCATTCCATTTTGCTCTAAGGCAGAACACACAATTGCTTTAGGAGTCCACTTACTTAGTTTAGGTGGAAATAAGTGCAGGGCATTTCGATAATCTTTTTTGGTGCGTTCCGCTAGCTTTATGCGCTCCCCATCGGCTTTATTGATTAATACAATGTCTGCCATTTCCACGATTCCTCTCTTGATTCCCTGTAATTCATCTCCTGCACCGGGAAGTAATAACAATAGGAAGCAGTCCACCATAGAATGCACCATAAATTCTGATTGACCTACGCCTACTGTTTCTACAAGAATGGTATCGTATCCAGCAGCTTCGCAGAGAATCATCGCTTCCCTTGTTTTTCTAGCTACGCCCCCCAAAGAATCGCCAGAAGGAGAAGGTCTAATAAAAGCATCAGTATGGCTAGATAATTGTTCCATTCTAGTCTTGTCACCTAATATGCTGCCCCCACTTACTTGGCTAGAAGGATCGACTGCTAAGACGGCTAATTTTTTTTGTTGTTGTAATAAATAAGTTCCAAAGGACTCTACAAAGGTGCTTTTACCTACGCCTGGTGCACCTGTAATCCCAATTCTAATAGAGCGATTGGCATGTGGTAAACACTGCTCAATAATTTGATTAGCCAGTTGTTGGTCCTGCTTTTTAGTACTTTCTATAATGGTAATGGCTTGCCCCAATAAAACCCTATTGCCTTTTAGGATGGCATCCACATAGGTGTCGGGCGCAAGCGGTTGTTTCTGCTTCTGCGCTAGGAGTTTCTTTAAATTGGGATTTAAAGAATTGCTTTTTTCCTTAGACGGAGTTGCCATTTTTGATAAAATTT
>CALJIQ010000416.1 GCA_937973995.1 uncultured Saprospiraceae bacterium | reverse complement strand
GCCATGCAGTCCACTTTAAATTCCAATCAGAGTTGACTTTCTCCTTAGCTGCCTCTAAGTCCTTCTTCTCTTTCTGCCATGCAGTCCACTTTAAGTTCCAATCAGCGTTGACTTTCTCCTTAGCTGCCTCTAAGTCTTTCTTCTCTTTCTGCCATGCAGTCCACTTTAAATTCCAATCAGAGTTGACTTTCTCCTTAGCTGCCTCTAAGTCCTTCTTCTCCTTCTGCCATGCAGTCCACTTTAAGTTCCAATCAGCGTTAGTCTTTTCCAGATTTTTTTGGCTAGCTTCCCATTTAAATTTCCAATCTTTTTCTTTCTTCTCTGCATCAGATCTAAAGCCTAAATAAGTATTATTAATCCCTTGGTATTTATTTCTCCACTCTTCCAACTCTGCTGATTGATTTTCCCATTTCAACTTCCAATCCCCTACATCTCTTCTCAATGCAACCCGTTCTTTATCCGCTACGCCATAATCTGTGCTTAGCGCATTATATTTAGTTAAGTAACCATCATAGTCACTTTTAAGAGAACTATATTCTGTTTCTCTTTTATCTGCTTTCTCTTTCCAAAATAAGACTTTGGCTTGTCTTAATAACCAACCAATCCAGCCGCCTAAAAGTGCTGCTCCTAGCAGCCAAAGTAAACCTAGCAGTCTACATAAGAACCATGATAACATAGTGATTATATTTTTTAAAAGTTTTTAAATGGGTTTCTTTAATTGGTCTTTGGTAGTAGTCTTTGGTCTTTAGTAAAGAAACCAAAGACCAAAGCCACTACCACAAAAACTATCGTAAGGTAACTTCTACTCTACGATTCTTAGCTTTTCCATCATCTGTATCATTAGAAGCAATTGGTTTATCTGGCCCAAAGCCATTAGCAGAAAGGCGATTTCTACTCAAACCATTACCCACAAGATAATCCCTTACAAATTCAGCACGCTTTCTAGATAAACGCTTATTTCCAGCAGCATTACCAACATTATCCGTGTGTCCACTAACTTCTAATGAGCTTTTTGCTACATTATCTAAATAGAACACCATATCAGAGAAATCTTTTCGCTGTTGAGCGGACAAGTTGACTTCCTGTTTACCAGAAGGGAAATAAAGCGTCAGTGGCTTTCCTAACAGTCTTGATTTAATCGCCGCCAAACGACCACTAAAATCTGCTGCCTTATCGAATGAGAAATTAACCCCATTATACATGACATCCTTAAAAGTATAACCTGCACCTAATAAGGTACCTGCTGTTGCTAATTGACTAGCACTAACCCCCATCTTTGTTAGAACTTGCTTAATGTTATTGGCCCTCGCTATTCCTAAATTCTCAAAAGCACTACTATTTTTCTCATCTTTGCCATAAACACCAGTAATTGTTAAACTCCGTTCAGGATTCGCTTTTAGGTATTCAGCCGTTTTTTCTAAAGAGCCATTAACCTCTGCGGAAAGAGGTGTTAGATGCGTGAAGCTGGAGCGATTAAAATCAATATTTTTCGCTGCTTTTGTAGTAAAAGAACTACCATCTGCAATGGATAAGCCTAAAGGTGCCAAAGCCGCTGCTATAGCTTTTTTTACAGGTTGTTTTACAATCTCTGTTTTATCGTCTTCATCACCTGCTGCTGCGATGCCAGCTCCAAAAAAACATTTTGGACATAACCAAAATAAAAAAGCTAGAATCCATAATAAGAGCAGCAATAATGGTAACCAAATTCTATTCATCTGAAAAATTTTTTAATGTGTTTTAAAAGGGAAAATTTAAAAAATGTGATTCTTAGGGTAAGAACTGGAATCTCAAATTTTAAGATTCTTTTAATAGTCTCCTCTATCTTATAGACTGTAAAAATTTCAGTTTGTAACCAACTGGCTTGTAAATTTATAAAAAAGTGTTAATACATTTCATTATCCTACTCTTTGCAAATGTACCTTGGAATCTCACACAACAAAAACAATAATTTATATTTTATAAGATATTGTTAGTCAATTATTTAAAAATTTAATTAAAATTTTTAAATAAAAATTAAATTTCTGCCAATGGCTATTACCGTTCATTAACCAAAAGCTAAATTCATTTTGTTTATAGTTTGTTAGGGGAATCTTTTATAACGATCCCTTGTATATAATTTACAAAACAATGTTTGATTTAAGGAAAGCACTAGGAAATTTAATCTACTATTGAGTGCTCCTTAACTTCTTGACTACAATAGTATTGGATAATGTATTTTTGTGCATTTATTAAGATGTGCTTATGGGAGGATTCCCTATTTTGAAAAAAACTAAATAAAAATTCATGTATAGAACACATAATTGTGGTGCGCTAAGAATAGCTGATGTAGGTACCTCCGTGACGTTGAGTGGATGGGTTCAAAAATCTAGAGATAAAGGGTTTATGATGTGGATAGATTTAAGAGACCGCTATGGTATCACCCAACTTATTTTCACAGAAGAAGCCACACCAAAAGATTTATTTGAAAAGGCTCGATCCTTAGGGAGAGAGTTTGTGGTTCGTGTGGAAGGAAAGGTGATTGAACGAGCCTCCAAAAACACCAATATCCCCACAGGAGAGGTAGAAGTAGAAGTAACAGCTCTAGAAGTTCTAAATGCTTCTAAGGTACCTCCTTTTACGATAGAAGAAGAGACGGATGGAGGCGATGAACTCCGAATGAAATATCGTTATCTAGATTTGAGAAGGGGAAATGTACAGAAAAACATCATTTTCAGGAGTGAGTTAGCTATTGAAACCAGAAAGTATTTGGCTGGTGAAGATTTTATCGAAGTAGAAACGCCTGTATTGATTAAGAGTACGCCAGAAGGAGCTAGGGATTTTGTTGTTCCTAGTAGAATGAATAAAGGTCAATTTTACGCTTTGCCTCAATCTCCACAAACCTTCAAGCAAATCTTGATGGTCGCCGGATTTGATAAATACTTTCAAATAGTCAAGTGTTTCCGAGATGAAGACTTACGGGCAGATCGCCAGCCTGAATTTACACAAATAGACTGCGAGATGTCTTTTGTTACCCAAGAGGAAATCCTTAATACTTTTGAAGGTCTAACTAGGCATCTTTTCAAACAAACGCTTGATGTAGATTTGCCTACTTTCCCACGTATGTACTACGATGATGCCATGCGCTTATATGGTTCTGATAAACCTGATTTGCGCTTTGGGATGCCATTTGTTGAATTAAATGATGTCGCCAAAGGGAAAGGATTTGGGGTATTTGACAATGCAGAATTGGTGGTAGGTATCTGTGTAAATGGACTAGCAGATCAGTACTCCAATAAAGATATTAAGAAATTGACGGAATGGATGCAGCGACCTCAAATTGGCGCAAAAGGCTTAGTGTATGTGAAGTTCGGCGAGGATGGATCTATAAAATCTTCTGTGGGTAAGTTTTATTCCGATGAAGATTTGCAAGCTTGGGGTGCAAAATTTGGAGCCGAAAAAGGAGATCTATTGTTCATCCTCTCTGGAGAAACCGATAAAACTAGGAAGCAATTGAATGAATTGCGTTTGGAGATGGGCAGTAGATTGGGATTAAGAAAACCAGAGGACTTTAAACCTTTATGGGTGATTGATTTTCCATTATTAGAATGGGATGAGGACGCTAGTCGCTTCCATGCCATGCACCACCCATTTACTTCTCCTAAAAAAGAAGAAATACCCAATATGTTGAATGGCGATCATGAGACCATGAAAAATTTGAAGGCAGATGCTTATGATTTGGTTATCAATGGAGTAGAAATAGGCGGTGGTTCCATTAGAATCCATGATCGAGAATTACAATCCAAGAATTTTAAATTACTTGGATTTACGCCTGAAGAAGCAGAAGCTCAATTTGGTTTCTTATTAGGCGCTTTTGAATATGGTGCGCCTCCACACGGAGGTATTGCCTTTGGTTTTGATCGGCTTTGTGCTGTACTAAATGGCCAAAACTCCATCAGGGATTTCATTGCCTTCCCGAAAAATAACCAAGGCAGAGACATGATGATTGATGCCCCTTCTCCAATCGCCCAAGAGCAAATGGAAGAATTGGGTATTGATTTGGCTTTGAGTGAGGATCCATTGATCCATTGATCTATTGTCTCATTGTCTCATTGTCCCATTGTCTCATTGTCCCATTGTACACGCTACAACAGGACAATAGAGCAATAGGACAATGGAACAATAGAGCAATAGAACAGTGGAACAATAGAACAGTAGAACAAATCCGTTACTTTCCCATAAATTAGCGTCTGAAAAGAAACTGCTTAGGCTCAGAGGATGAGGAAAAAAACGAATCCCTAGAGGATTTTACTATTTTCTTCATCCCTGATTTTGCAGTTCAAGATGGGTTTCTTTCCTATTGAATAAACTCTACTACTTTTTGAGAAAACCCTAGAAATGAATTCTTCTCCTAAGTCCACAACCTCTGATGAAGGGTATGATCATCTAATTGCCTTCCTTGTTATTATAGGAGCCTTATCCTTTATTCTTACTCAAAGTTTTCCGAAAAAATCTAGCTCTCCTGCAATTGCTTCCGCTACTCCCGTTGCTGCTATTCCGAAAAAGAAATCAAAAAAGGTTTACAAGCCCTCCAAGTCTTCGGAATACTATCAAAAAAAGCAAGCTATCAACAAATATAGAGCGGATGGGCTAAGAAATTGGACAGATCAATTAGAAGAGCAACAGATTCATAACACTCCCTTTCGAGTACCTAAGACTAAGGAAATAGTCCCTGTTATTGCTGGAACAGCCGCTACCAATCAATTGGTGGCTAAAGATACAACCGCTACCTTACCATTAACTTCTCGAAACTTAGCCAAAGAAGAAAAAATAGTACCCCCAACAGGAACTACGGTCATAAAGGAAGAACCCATTTTTATAGATACCAATACTAAGAAAAAAGAAGTAGCTACACCCAAGCCCTCAAAGGTTGCACCTACTCCTACAACGAAGTCTCCTCCAAAAGAAGCGCTGCCAACCATACAAGAACCCGTCAAAGAAGAACCCAAAGTGGAAAGCTATGAGGCAAGCAGTCCCAAAATCAATATAAAATCGGCTGCGTCTGAAAAGTCTGCACTCACTTCTACAATAAGCAAAAAGGAAGAAGAGGTAAGCTGTGTTATTATGATCGCCGCCCTAAAAGATCGAGGTAATATTGATCGCCTGATCCAATCTTTGGAAAAGGAAAAATATGAGGTGTACAACAAAATTTCGGGTAAGCACCGTACGATTGGGATCCGCACTTCTTGTGATCCTGCTGTTCACCAACCTGTTTTAAGAGAAATTAAAAAGAAATATACCAAGTCCGCCTTTTTTATGAAACGGTGAACGGGTTGCGAGTTGTCTGTTATGCACAATTACTCTTCCTTTCCATACATACCAGGTTATACCAAAAGTTTTCGTCAGATATTGACCGTCAAACGACCGTTTACTGCCTACCAAATAGAGCCTACTACACCAGATAATTTTCTTCATCTAATACCCGTCCATTTTGGCAACGGATAATTCGAGCAGGGAAATTTTCCAACACTCGATAATCATGAGTAGCAAACAAAACAGCCGTATTATTCATCTTTGACAAATTTCTTAGGAGTACCATTATATCATCAGAAGTATCTGGATCTAAATTACCCGTTGGTTCGTCCGCAATAATGAGTTCAGGGTTGTTCAGTAACGCTCGAGCTAAGACAATTCGTTGTTGCTCTCCTCCCGATAATTCATGAGGCATACTTGTACGCTTGTGGCGCAGATCGACCATATCCAAGACCTTCCCCATTTGCTGTCGCTTCCGTTTAGTATTGGTCCATCCAGTTGCTCTTAATACAAACTCTAAGTTTGCCCAGACAGATCGGTCTGATAATAAATTAAAGTCCTGAAAAACAATCCCTAGCTTTCTTCGAAGTAAGGGAATTTGAGTACGATTTAACGCTGTTAGGTCAAAACCTGACACTTTTCCTTTCCCTTTTTTGAAGGATAATGCTCCATATAAGGTTTTAAGTAAGCTAGATTTCCCACTGCCCGTCTTTCCAATTAGATAAACGAATTCCCCTTTATGAATGGTCAAATTCACATTTTCCAACACCAAGTGTTCTTGCTGATAAATACTTGCCCCTCTTAGAGAGACAATGATGTTTTCCATTATTGAACCATTAATTCTAACTTCTAGAAATCACTTATATGTCAAATTTACAAATTATTCTATCAAAAATAGATGGAGGTGGCAGGACCTCTTTACTTCGCTTCTTAAAAACTGTAAATTTGTGGTATGAAAAAGATACATTTAATCGGAATTGCCCTCATAGCTATTGCCATAATGATATTAATGTCCATGTCAAATGATATGGGAACCTATGCTACTTTTGAAGAGGCAATGGCGAGCGGAAAAAGAGTTAAAATAGCGGGTCAACTTTCCAAAGACAAAACACTTTATTATAATCCGCAAGAAGACCCTAATTATTTTAGTTTTTATATCAAAGATCCAGAGGGTGCAGAAAAAAAGGTCGTGCTATTAGCTGCTAAGCCACAAGATTTTGAACGATCTGAGCAAATCGTTTTAACAGGCAAAATGCAAGGTGAGGAATTCCTAGCTTCTGATATGCTGATGAAATGTCCTTCTAAATACAAAGACGAAGAGATTTATATTAAAAGTAAGGAAGGCACTTTATAAAAATTAGTCCACTCTATTTTTTCATGTAAAGATTTGATTTTGAGATAGTAATAGAGTAGGCTATCTCATCAGTGTATATTTCAAAAGTTTTTAAAACCTTTGAAAGGTGTTTCTCGTAAATACATTACCTATCCTCAAAATACCCTTTTCATAGGGAGCCTTTAATAATTAAAAACCTTCAACTCTAAAAACGTTTCCCTCCCTATGTCGGATATACGATTTCGGATTGCTCAAAGCAAAGATCTTCCCATTATTACCCGTATTTATAACCAAGCTATTCAGGCTCAACAAACCGCAGACACCGTACTGCTCACGGCTGAACAACGTCTTCCCTGGTTTGAGTCTCATCAAGATGGCAAATACCCTTTGTATGTAGTTTTACAAGATGACGAAACAATAGGCTATGGTACCCTCAGCAAGTACCGAGGAGGTCGGGGTGCGTTGAAAGGAGTAGTGGAAGTCAGTTATTATTTAGACCAAACCGCTCAAGGAAAAGGAATTGGCACTACCCTATTACGATTTCTTTTAATAGTTGCCAAGCGACTCGATTTTAAGCATGCTTATGCTTTATTATTGGATTCAAATGTAGAAAGCGTGGGGTTATTAGAGAAATTTGGATTTGTCCAATGGGGACATCTCCCTGATATTGCGGAACGAGAGGGTACAACTTGCGGGCAGCTTATTTATGGCTTGCCGCTAGATCATTGATTCCATAATCTGGGAAAGTTCAAATTCAAGCGTATTTTCTCAATATGCTTGTCAGAAGACGATAGCGGTCTAGCTAACAGGTGGTACATGATGATTGGCATTTACAAAAATGCCCGTCATCTGTACGTTTTACAAAGATGTCAGCCACTTTGAAAGTCTATTGATACCCCACATCTTAAAATCCTGAAAGGATTGAATACAAATAGCCCTAGATGCAATCTAGGGTTAAGAGGTAAGCAGCATTTTCCAACCCAGAATGGGTTGAATGTCTTCTATTCAACTCCTCCAGAGTTGGGA
>CALJIQ010000415.1 GCA_937973995.1 uncultured Saprospiraceae bacterium | reverse complement strand
TTTTAACCCATAAAAGAACTTTTCCAAATAAAGAATGGAAAGAAGCCTTCATACAGCTCGGAAAGTTATTGAATGTACGAGTAGATAGATTAGAAAAACTGAAACAATCTGTTAAAAATTAATTTCCATTGCTCTATTGTTACTTTGATCCATTGTCCTATTGCTTCATTGTTTTCAAAACTCCCCTAAACAGTGAGACAATAGAACATTGAAACAATAGAACAAGGAAGCACTAAAACCATCTTCATCCTTCATGCGTGTTGAACAAAACACCATATTAGAAAGCGTAGAACTCCATGTAAAGGAGTTCTTTGAAAGGTATATTTCCAATAAATATGCATTTCATGATTTGCAGCACACTCGCAATGTAGTAAGTTCTGTCAGGGAGATCGCTGCCCAATATGAAGATATTAGTGAGAAGGAAATAGAGTTATTAGAATTAGCTGCCTGGTTTCATGATATGGGATATGATAAAGGCCCTAAAGATCATGAAGAACGAAGTGTTCAATACGCCAAAAATTTTTTAACAGAAAACAAATTTCCCTCCGAAGATATTGAAGTAATCGTAGGCTGTATCCAAGCCACCAAGTACCCACAACAACCCAATAATTTTTTGGAGGAAATTTTAGGAGATGCCGACTTGAGTCATTTGGGTAAAAACATTTATTGGGATCGCTGTGGGAAAGTACGACAGGAGATGGCATTGGTCGGAGATGTGATAATGAATGAACAAGAATGGTTAGACTTTGAAATCAAATTTTTAAATAGTCATAACTACCATTCCGAGGCAGCCCGACTATTATATGAGAAGGAAAAACAAAAGCACATCAAACAACTCGTCAAACAAAAAGCGAGATTAAATCCAACTAGTTTGACCTCTGATGAGGTAGAAATATTAGCCAAAAAAAAAGATAAGAAAAAGAAAGTAAAGGTAAACAAGAAATTAAAAAGCCATAAGCAGGAAATCAAAAAACTCAGATTAGGAAGAGGGGTCGAAACGATGTATCGTACCACTTATCGAACCCATGTTAATCTAAGTTCTATTGCCGATAACAAGGCGAATATCATGTTGAGTATCAATGCGATTATTATCTCCATTACCGTTTCTACCTTAGTTCCTAGCTTTGATACCAATCCTAAGCTCATCATTCCCACCATTATTTTACTAGTGGTTTGTTTAACTGCCATCGTATTTGCAACCCTCTCTACGATGCCTAAAGTAACAGAAGGAAAATTCACTAGAGAAGATATTGAAAAGAAACGCTCTAACTTATTATTCTTTGGAAATTTCTATAATATGAAGTTGGATGATTTCCATTGGGGCATGATGGAAATGATAAAGGATAGTGATTTTTTATATAGTTCTATGACTAGAGATTTATATTATCTAGGGATTGTGCTCGCCAAAAAATACAAATACCTCCGTACCTGCTACCGCATTTTTATGTTTGGATTAATCGCTGCCGTACTTGCCTTTGCAATTGCCTTTGCATTTTAAGGTATTGTGGCTTTACGGTGTTTTGGTATTCTAGATTATTCTGACACTTTGGATTTTAGATATAAGCATCCAACCATCTATTAATCAAATCATCCTTAAAAGATATGTTCACAGGATTCGCAAACGGCATTTTATCCTATATAGAAGCGTTCCGATTAATTTCTAAATTACGCCTGTGGGGCTATGTATTAGTTCCTGCCCTTATCAGTTTATTATTAGGAGGTCTTATTGGAACTTCCGTATGGAATTTTTCGGATAATGTAGGGGGCTTCTTGCTCCACCTTTATCCATTCGAGTGGGGACAACAAATAGTGAGTAGTGTGGCAGCCGTTTTTGGCGGCGTGCTGATGGCAGGGTCTGGGTTACTGATCTACAAACATGCTATTTTGATGTTAAGCGCCCCCTTTATGAGTCCGTTATCTGAAAAAGTAGAAAACCATTTAAGAGGAAATACGCATTCCATTAAATTCTCCATTCCTCAAATAATAAGTGACCTCCTTAGAGGAGCTAAAATTGCGCTAAGAAATATTACAAGAGAAGTATTTTATATGGTTTTGATTTTGGTGCTAGGGTTAATTCCCTTCTTCAGCCCAATCAGTGCGATCTTATTAATTTTAGTACAAGCCTTTTATGCGGGATTTGGCAATATTGATTATACCTTAGAAAGACATTTTAACCTACGAGAAAGCATCCAATTTGTAAGAGCTAATAGAGGTTTAGCTTTGGGCAATGGATTGGTTTTCGTAGGCCTACTCGCCATAGGTATTGGTTTTTTAGTGGCTCCTCCGCTAGGCGCAGTAGCTGGCACCATTGAATCCGTCAAGCGGTTAGGAAGAAGTGGGAATGAGTTTGTTTAGCAATTCGTTTTAAATTTCAAGCACCATATTTCAAACTTGAATTATTCTACATAGCTCTGTCGAACTACCAAGGTACAATACCCATTTTCTAATTTCAGATACCCTTGGTCATAGCAAAAGAAGTACGTGTTCCCTGTCTTGGTTCTATAAATATTGGTAAAATAACTAAACTTGAAACCCAAATCTACTAGCTTATCTTGATGCACTTTCGCCTTCCCTGATGGATTTAACTGGAACAAAATGCGCCGATTCTTACGAAGGATATTATTAATATTTCGGATAAAATTGGTAGCGTCACTATTCAAACGATTGTTATAACTACTGCGACAATTGGGAGAGCAAAATTTTTTATCCGCTCGACCGTGGAAAGTTTCTTCACACTCTAGACATTGTTTTTTCATAGTAGCTCGTATTTAGATTACAACTGGCAAATGCGGTATGATTTGTTTATTTGTGTAATCGTTTATTTGTTTAGGATGGTTACTAGACTAAACAAATAAACGCATAAGAGCATGTCTAAAATTTATTTCGAGTTGAAAATCAATAGTTTGTGGTTCTGGCGAAGAAAAAATTAGTGCGTTTAGCGGGCTAAGCAAACTCATTTTTTCAAAGTCAGGTTCATAAAATATTGGTTTTCAGCCGATAG
>CALJIQ010000414.1 GCA_937973995.1 uncultured Saprospiraceae bacterium | reverse complement strand
CGGGATAAAAAAGTGATTTTACAATACTGTTTAATTGTTTATTTGTTGAACTGTTTATCTAAGTATAGCTTGTAAACGAATAAACAGTTACACAAATAAACAATTAGTTCACTTTCATAATTTTACCCCGTTCGCAGTATATTTACAAATGACCAATGACAAAATGACTAATGACTATCCTTTATTTCAATAAATTTCCAATCTTAATAATTTCCGCAAAAACGCCAGCGGCGGTCACCTCTGCCCCAGCCCCTGGGCCTCTTACGACCAAAGGTCTTTCTTTATATCTTTCGGTGGTGAAGACAATCATATTGTCACTCCCATTTAAAGAATAAAATGGATGCGTTTCATCTACGCCTTCTAATGCGATGCTGGCTTTTCCTTTTTCTAATTTGGCAATCATGCGAAGCACTTGTCCTTTCTTTGCTGCTTTGGCTCGCATAGTTTCAAAATGTCCATCTGCTTTTTCTAACTCTTTCATGAATTGAGGGACGGTCTTTGCATTGACACAAGCCTTGGGTAAAATATTTTGAATCTTTACATCATCAGGTTCAAGTGCCAATCCAGTTTCCCTTGCTAAGATGATAATTTTTCTGCGCACATCTAATCCACTTAAATCTTCTCTTGGGTCGGGTTCGGTGTATCCTCTTTTTCTGGCTTCTTTTACAATGTCGCTAAACTTTGTCCCTTCCGTAAAGGAATTAAAAATAAAAGAAAGCGAGCCTGAAAGAATGCCTTCGATTTTTAAAATGCGATCTCCACTCGTCATCAAATCATTCAAAGTAGAAATGACTGGTAGTCCAGCTCCAACATTCGTTTCGTACATAAAATAGACCCCTCGTTTTTCTGCGATTCTTTTTAAATCTTGGTATTGCAAATAAGAAGAAGAAGTAGCTACTTTATTGGGAGTGGAAATAGAAATGCTATTATCTAAAATTTCGTGGTAGTGGTTGGCTATTTTTTTGTTAGCAGTGTTGTCAATAAAAATCGTGTTGGACAAATTCATTTCTTTCATGGTATCAATAAAACCATTAAAAGAAGTTTTTTCTTTAGAAGCTAATAATTGCTCTTTCCAATTTTTTAAATCAATTCCCTTTTCACTAAAGAGCATTTGTTTGCTATTGGATAAACCCACTACTTTTATTTCCAAAGAGCGTTTCGTTTTTAAGTGCTTGCTTTGCTCTTGAATTTGTTGGATGAGCGTCCCCCCTATCAAGCCTACTCCAATCATAAATAAATGCAGCACTTTGGTATCCGATAAAAAGAAAGCTTCGTGCAGCGCATTCAACGTTTTACTTTCATCTTCATTATTGATAACGACTGAGATATTTAACTCAGAAGATCCTTGTGCAATGGCAACAGCATTAACTCCATTTTTTCCTAAGGCTCTAAACATCCGTCCAGCGATGCCTGGTTGGAATCGCATATTCTCTCCAATGATCGCAACGACTGCTAAGTCTTCCTCTACCTTTACTGGATTGACCAGATTAGATTGCATCTCATTTTTGAATTCTTTTGCTACTACTCGTTTTGCTTTCTTTGCGACTTTCGGTTGAATGGCAAAGCTGATGGAATTTTCAGAAGATCCTTGAGTGATTAAAATAATATTGATGTCAGCTTGTGCTAAGGAATTGAACAATCTTCCTGCAATCCCAGGTACGCCAAATAAACCACTTCCCGAAAGTGTCAACAATGCCACATTTCCAATAGAAGAAATTCCCTTCACCGCAGGGCCGCTGTCATCTGATTGACCAGAAATATAAGTGCCTTTAAAAGATGGATTAAAAGTGTTTTTTATATATATAGGAATATTTTTTTCGTAAGCAGGTTGAATGGTCGGCGGATAAATCACCTTTGCTCCGAAGTGCGACATTTCCATAGCTTCTCCATAAGTCATGGTGGGAATGGTAAAAGCACTTTTTACTTTTCTAGGGTCGGTGGTCAGTACGCCATCTACATCTGTCCATATTTCAATAGCAGAGGCATCCAAGCCTGCACCCAATAAAGCAGCCGTGTAGTCCGACCCTCCCCTTCCGAGTGTAGTTGTCAGTCCTCCCGTATCAGAACCAATAAAACCTGTAACAATCTGCACACTTTTTTTTGATGCGTAGTGTTTTTTGATCTTTTCATACGTAGTCACTAGGTCTACTTTAGCGGCGCCAAAGTTTTTATTGGTTTCTATCACTTCCCTAGCATCTAGAAAATCTGATTTTATTCCTGCTGCGGTTAATGCGTGTGCAATAATGAAGGCGGAACTGCGCTCCCCAAAACTCAACACGTAATCCATCGTACGAGGAGAAGCTTCTCTAACTAGGTAAATTCCGTTGAGCAGATTTTTCAAGTTGCCGTGCATCTCTTTCATCTCCTCGGTCACGTGCTTCTCTTTTGTTTTAGGCAATAAGTTTTTAGCTGCAACCAGATGACGCTTGGTAAAAGCCTTGAAAGCATTTTGGTAGGATTTATCTCCTTTAGCTGCTTTGTCTGCCATGTCAATCAAACTATCCGTCACGCCACTAAAGGCAGAAAAGACCACCGTGAATTTTTCTCGTTGCTTCTGATAGTCTTTCAGAATGGAGATAATATTTTTGATTCGCTGTGGCGTACCTACGGAGGAACCACCAAATTTTAGTACCTTCATGCTAGGGAAGATTGGGAGGTTAATGTTGAATGCTAAATGATTGCATTTTGAATGTAGCTTTTACAGATTCAAAAGTGCTGCATCCTTTTTAAGATGTAAAATCTAGTTTTACGTAATTAGGGTAGAATGTTTTGTGGAATAGGTTTTATCAAATAAGATGCGAAAATAATATTCTTCTAATAAAAAATCTTAAACATGGACTTTACTATTAATAACCCGCCATTTCCAGAGAGCTTTATTAGTTATGGGATGATGATTTATTTTGCTTGCCTGTTAATTGGATTTATAGCCATTATGGACATTCTTACCAAAAACTTTAAAGACAAGCAGGATCGCTTATTTTGGTTAGTAGCGGTAATACTCACTTTTGGTTTTGCTGGAATATTTTATTTATTTCAGCGTAGGAAACTATAGAAATAAAATTATGGAAAGCTTGAATTGTCTAGTGTAATCCTCCAATCCTTATAAAATGAAAAAATATCAATCCATCAATTTCAACCAAAAATTCGATTTATTTCAAGAACAATGGCAACCAAAAGTCATTGCAGAAATGAACGACTATCAATTTAAGGTAGCCAAATTGGAAGGCGACTTTGTGTGGCATAGTCATGCAGATACGGATGAAGCTTTTATTGTATTAGATGGAGAATTGCGTATTGACTTTCGAGATGGTAGTGTGCTTATCGGAAAAGGAGAAATGTATGTGGTACCCAAAGGTGTGGAACATAAGCCTTATGCAGAAAAGGAAGTGCAACTGATGTTGATAGAACCAAGAGGTGTGGTGAATACGGGAGATGAGAAGGCTAGTGAGATTACTGCTGAGAATGATGTGTGGATTTGAGATTAATTTTATGCCGAGTGAAATAATTTATTGAAAGGCTATGTGCCTATGGTAAGTTCTCAATGTTGAATTTTGAATGATTGAATTTTGAATGAAACGCAATGCAATAGGACGAAAACACTAAGGTTTAAGGGGCATCCATTCAAAATTCAAAATTTTTCATTCAAAATTGAGAACTTACTGCCTATGTTTCTATGTGTTTGATTTTGTGAATATTATAGAAAAAAATTGTTTTTTATCCATATCCAAGTCATCTCTTGACGATACTACGTTTGGATGTTGTTAGAGTTTTGTATCTTGTTTACAAGATAGCAAAAATCTAAACACACCATGCCTACACTCAAATCAACACTTGCTGTACTATGTTTTGTAGTAGTTTTCAGTAGCTTTTCTTTTCAAGAAGACTGGGGATTCTTTGCCCATCGCCGCATCAATCGCCTCGCCGTTTTTACGTTACCTGTCGAGCTTATTCCTTTTTATAAAAGACATATTGAGTACCTGACCCAAGAAGCAATTGCGCCAGATAAAAGACGCTATGTAGTTCCAACAGAAGGCATCCGACATTATATTGATTTGGATGCTTGGGGAGAATTGCCATTTGGAGATCTCCCTAGAAACTTAGTTGCTACTAGCCGAAAATATACAGAAGTACTAGTGTGGAATGAGTCTAAAGATTCCTTACGTTTATTTGGTCAACAGATGGTGGATGATAAAGAAGGTAATTGGCAGTTAATCCATCCGCATCTACCCTACTTTTTTAAAACCCAAAAAGTATTTATCGATCAAGAAGATTACGAAGACTTTTTTTATGAAAACATATACAATGCTTTGTATGATTCGAATTGGGAAATAGATTGTAAAGTAGTACAAGATTATTTTGATCGCTATGATTTTGACTTGCCTTGTCATAAAGCGATAGCTGTAGATACTTTTGTAAAACATGGAGTCCTACCCTATAATCTAATTCGCTTGCAAAAAAGTCTTACAAAGGCTATGGAAGAAAAAGACCGAGATCGTATATTGAGAATTTCTGCGGACATGGGACACTATATCGGTGATGCGCATGTGCCTTTACATACGACGAGTAATTACAATGGACAATTGACCAATCAATTAGGTATCCATGCGTTTTGGGAAACGCGCTTACCTGAATTATTTGCAGATGACACTTATGATTTTTGGGTAGGGCAAGCCAAGTATATTAAAAATCCAGAGGAACATTATTGGAATATCGTACTAAATAGTCATTCTTTGGTTCAAGAAGTATTGGCTATTGAAAAGCAATTAAGCGAAGAGTTCCCAAAATCTCAACAAGATTGTTTTGAGGAAAGAGGAGAAAGTGGTTTACAATTAATGCCTTGTCGGGAGTATGCCACTGCTTATCATAAGGCACTAAAAGGGCAAGTGGAGAAACAGATGCGTGCTGCGGTTCATGCCGTAGGGAGTGCTTGGTACACTGCTTGGATAGATGCAGGCCAACCTAATTTTAATAGATTGAGAACCTTCCAAGAAACAACGATTAGCAAACAAGAAAAAGAAGCAATGGAGCAAGCAATACATAGAGGGAAGATATTGGGAAGAAAACACTAAGATTTTTTGGTTAGCACTAGTGTATTGAAAATACTAGAATGCTTACCTTTGGAATTTGGTGCTTAGAAATTGGAATTTAAAGCAGATCGTGAAGAAACAAAACAAAATCATTATAGCTATTGATGGGCAATCCTCTTGTGGGAAAAGTACATTAGCCAAACAGTTGAGCAAAAAGCTAGGCTATGCGTATGTGGATTCAGGGGCTATGTATCGGGCAGTAACCCTCTACTTTTTGCAAAATAAAATTTCTTTGACCGATCAAAATGCAATAGAATTAGCACTCAAGAATTTATCTATTTCTTTTGTTAATAAAGAGGGAGTCAATACTACTTTGCTAAATGGAGAAGAGGTAGAAACGGAAATTAGAAAAATGTATGTCTCCGAAATGGTAAGTCCTGTAGCTGCTATCTCAACTGTCCGTAGGGCAATGGTTTGGCAACAACAACAGATGGGAAAAGCTAAAGGTATTGTGATGGATGGTAGGGATATTGGGACAGTGGTTTTTCCGACTGCTGAATTAAAACTTTTCGTTACTGCGGATATTGAAACTAGAACCAACCGTAGATATTTAGAATTGAAAGAAAAAGGTATGACACTCACCAAAGCAGATGTCTCAAAAAATTTACAAGATAGAGACCATATTGATTCAACTAGAGCAGATAGTCCATTAAAGCAAGCCGAAGATGCCATCCTAATTGATAATAGTAATTTAACTAGGGAAGAACAATTGGCGATGGTGGTGGCTTTGGCGAAGGAGCGAATTGAAAATAGTTGATTGATTATTGATTACTAATTATTTAAGTGAGGCATGAATAATCAATAATCAATAACCAGTCAACTAATAAAAATGGAAGTTTCGGGCATAAAGCCCGAAAAACTTCCCCTATACAGAATTTGGAGAACTCAATTTTAAGTACCTAGTTAATAGCTCTGTCACTAAACACAACCCACCTGCTACTAAAACCAACCAGATAATCGAATTAGGAGAGGTATTGACCCAAGAAGGAGGGATCGTCGTCTCTAGCCCTTTATCAAAGGATGATTGTATGACGAAATTACTAGCCCACTCTCTCCAGAAGATAATTCCTCCCGCTAATAGTAATACCAATAATTGGATAGTTGTTTTTCTCATGAGCTATCAAAAAATTAGAGATAGGTATTGTGGAGGCAATTTTAAATAGAAAAACAGGAAAACTGAGTAAAAACAAGGCTTGGTGGGCTATTTTGGCTATTATTTGGGGTGATTAGGAGGGGAGATTTAGAGTTATTAGAGGTTATTGAAGGTTATTAATAACTCATAATAACCTTCAATAACCTTCTAATTCAAAACTCATTGATAAAGCCAAAGTGGATTTTTGCCTTTTTGAAATCGAAGGGTGTTTGGTCGGTTTTGCCTAGTGCATAGCTTATTTCAAAAATGCCAGTTTTGGTTTCAAATGCCATCCCTGCGCCAAGACTTAATAGCCAATTATTTGAAATACCATTGCTGACCCAAGCATTATCACTAAATACATTGAAATAACTTCTCTTGCCAATCAAGTAACGATATTCCAACGTGCCTAAAGCGTATGCATCCGTAAAAATGGATTGCTCGTCGAATCCTCTCAATAGCCTCGCCCCTCCTATTCGATATTTTTCATTGTTAAAAAGGACTTGTTCTGCGATAATGGTAGCTCCCTTTAATTGAAGCAAAAACGTACTTCTTTTTTGTAGCGGAAAATAAGTAGCTAACGCTCCTTCTAGTCGATATTGAAAACTCTTTTCTTGCAAGTCCTCATACAAAGATTCGGTTGGATTACTAGGATTGATTAGGGTAAGAATAGTATTATTTGCAATGATGTTTTTGAATCCAGCACTTCCTTGAAACTCGAACAACCAGCCTTTCCGGGGATTCAGTCGGTAATCTAATTTTTCCAAAAAATAGGCAAGTCCAAAAGCGGTATATCGGGTATCTAAATTGGAAGGTAATTGTTGTTGCTCGATGATTTGATTCTGATCTAAACTAAGTAAAGTAGTCGTCAAAGATTGGGTGAAAGCAGTTAAATGTTGATGACTAGAAAACTGATATTGGATGCCGATTCGCCAATTCAAATCCCGATAGGTGGTATCCCTTTTATACAAACCAAAATCTGCGTCAATACCTAAAGGGGTATTCAAGAGGTAAGGGAAATTAAAAGCTGTGTTTAGCTGCTGCGTTTCTGGTCGTAGTTGCTCAAATTGGATGCTAAACTGTTCGCCCTTTCCAAATTGATTATAGAAAGCAGCATCAATATCTGCCGTCAATAAGACCTTACCCGTTTCTTGATTATTGGGTAGAACGCCAATTAAAAAATCAAAACGATTTGCTTTTTGAGGTTTTAAAAAAAAATATAAATCGGCTTTGTTATCTTCAAATAAAGCAGTGGGCGTGCGAGTTGATTGTAGAAAAGGAAGCGCTTGTAATTTGCTAACCGCTTCGTCTAATTTTTCTTTATGGAACAAATCTCCACTTTGTAGGCCTAAATAGTTGTGTAAATAAGAAGCGTTTACCACTTGGTCTCCCTCTAGCTTTATTTCTCCAATTCTTATCAAAGGCCCCTTGTCCCAAAATAAATTGGCTATAATTTTTTCCTCTTGAATTTGAATATGGTCCAACCAAACCGAAGTAAAAGGGTAACCATTATTCTCGCTATAAACTAAAATGGATTCTTTTAATTCGTCTATTTGTCGTAAGGTCAATATTTGGTTGTCGTAGATTTCCAATCTAGCTTTTTTCCAAACATCCTTTGAAATATTACCATTTTGAATACGGAATTGATTGTACAAATCACCTACATAAATATCTGCTATATAAGTGCTATCTTGAAAATAAGTGCTGTCAATGGAGGCAGCATAATAGCCTTTTTGCTGTAGATTTTGAATTAAGTTGTTTAAGGCAATAGAAATAGAATCTTGATGTTGGAAATAGGTTGGGTAACTTATCTGTTTTAAGATTTCATGGTCATTTGGAGAAGTGTTTAGGTGTAGATGGGTTTGGGCGAAATTGAACAGCGGAAAAAGAAACACTAGTAAGAAGATCGTCCAAAATTGTATTGTTTCTAGGAGACTTCTATCAAGATTTAGTCTGCCCCTTTTAGGGGTCGAGGGTAGTTTGACTCCATTTACAACGCTTTGGATTTGCACGATATTAGGCATTTTACTACGATCATTTCTACAGTGAAAATCTCTTACTCATCAGCATATAAACTAAACAATCCCCTACCTTGTTATACATCAGCACTCTAAAATTCTTATCTTTCATAGAAAATAATCAATATGTCATATCTAAGAAAATATAATATTGATTCTCCTGTTGATGTTGAATTACCTTTTAAAGTTAGGTTCAATTTCAGTGAAGTGGTAGATTATTGGCGAGAATTAGCCAAACATGGAGAAGAAGAAAACGCTTGCAAAGCCCAATCTTTATTAAACAGATGGGAAAAGGAAGCACCTGAAATATTGACTGGATTTGAAGACATCGCACTCATTGAGCAATATGAAAAAGAATTTCGGGAACTATTGAGCCCCATCTTTCCAGCCTTAACCACCTTGAATGACATCAAGGCAATTGCCCTTCCATTTATACCTATTATTTTTAATACCACCCAACGGCTGACCAATATTTTAAATAATTCAGAGGAAGAGAGCGTCTTTATGATGCACCAAGTAAATGCGGATACAGTTTATATCAATGCTTGTATTTTTCTCCTTCAATTTAAATATGGAGTACCTATTAATCATAAGCAAGCTGTTTATTTTGATATTCCTAATAAAAAGACAGGGATTCTTCGACATTATCGAGTTTTCACCAATGCTGATTTTTCAAACTTTATAGCAAGCAAAGAATTCCAACCTTTAAGCCAAGAAGAAATTCAAGAGTTGATTAACAATATACATGATGTTGAGTTATGGAAAAAGAAAATTCCGCCCAATAGTTTTACCTATGAAGGATTTGCGATTATTAAACTCTTTGATGTAACCGAGGATGAAGCCATTTCCGCACTAAAAGTAGATTTGCTAAAAAAAGATGCTTTACAAACTCCAGAGATTGTGGAAAGTATCCGAAAGCACCTCAGTTCCGTAGTGGGCATCAATCATCTAAAACTAGGTTTTGCGGCTTATGATAAAGAAAGAGATACGCTAAGGACACTCGGCTACGGTTATTGGAATAGCCTCTCGTTAAGCGGGCAAATAGAAGAAGCAAATGCTAAAGCCTTTTGTCATCATACACGGGCTTCTGTATTTGAGGGCTACCAACCCTTGGTTTTTCCTTGTTATTGCGAGGAAGAAATTGACAAAATACCTTTTATACCCAAATTAATAGCCAATAACATCAACAGTTATATTATTGCCCCTTTGGTATATGACGAGGAAGTGATAGGTGTTTTAGAATTAGGTTCCGCTAATGAAAATGACTTAACTGCTCTAGTTATTAGTCGTTTAGAGCAAATTATTCCTCTATTCACAACTGCTTTGAAAAGATTATTGGATGAGCAAGAAACTAGATTAGAGGCAATCGTACAAGATCAATTTACAGCGATACATCCTTCTGTATCTTGGCGATTTTTTGAAGCGGCGGAACATTTATTAGAGCAAAAACAAAATAACCCCAAAGCAACTATAGAAGAAATTTATTTTCCAGATGTCTATCCTTTATTTGGGCAATCAGACATTAAAGGCTCTAGTACAGAGCGAAATAATGCGATTCAAGATGATATGATTGAACAGTTGGGCTTAGCTAAAGAGGTCATTGATTTAGCTATTTCTAATTATCATCTACCTATTTATTATCAGTTAAAATATAAGATGGATAGTTGTATAAGTCGTATGAAAAAAGGCTTAAATGCAGGAGATGAAATAGAAATTTTAGAATTTTTGAATCAAGATATTTACCCCGTCTTTAGACATTTGCGAACGCTAGGAGAGGAAATGAATGAAGTAGTGGATACTTATAAATTGGCATTAAATGAGGAATTAGGAGTGGTGTACAAAAGACGGAAAGATTACGAACAAAGTGTTCAATTGATTAATAATTCTATCGCTAATTATCTAGGCAAAGCGCAACAACAAGCACAACAAATGTTTCCCCATTATTTTGAAATGTACAAAACAGATGGCGTGGAACATAACCTATATATAGGACAGTCCATTGTGAATCATCAAACATTCAATGAGTTGCATTTACAAAATCTTCGCTTATGGCAATTAATGACGATTTGCGAAACGGAGAATTTGATGGAGTTTGAAATCAAACCCCAATTGAGAGTGCCGCTTTCAGTGGCGTCGCTCATATTAGTACATCACAATCCCATTACTATTAAATTCCGACAAGAGGAGAAAAGATTTGATGTAGAAGGGGCTTATAATATCCGATATGAAATCATCAAAAAGCGAATTGATAAAGCCACCATTAAAGGAACGAGTGAACGACTTACTCAAACAGGTAAAATAGCGATCGTTTACTCTCAAGACAAAGAAGCCCGAGAGTATAGACAGTATATTGAATACTTACAGTCCATTAACTATATCAACAAAAAGGTAGAGTGGTTAGAACTGAATGATTTGCAAGGCGTTACGGGGTTGAGAGCGATCCGAGTGGAGGTCGTATATAATAAGCAGGTAGAGATACCCACCAAGGAAAGATCAAGAACACGAACCAAAATAAACGTATAGAAAGACAGAGGCACAAAAAAAACGCTGCGCCTCTGTGTTCCATCAAAAAGTCAAATTAAAATTAGCTCGATAAACGGAAATCCATGTGATAAAGAACAACAAGAAAAATACAAAAGCAAATAACATGCAATAGCCTTTCCTTCCTTCATTTTCAATATGATCTGACATTATTAAGTATATTTTGCAGTAGCATTTTGGTAGCTACTTTGAATTAGTTAAATAGGATTGAAAAATTGGTGCAAATATGCTAAAAAAATCCCTTTTTTGACGGGAATAGCAATGATGTTGACTATTGCGTGACTTCCAACTGGAGACCATCTATATAAATGGGGATATTCGATTTCTTTTCTACGTATATCACCAATTCCGCATCTTTAGGCAATCTCGGACTTTTTGAGAAAAACACACTTCATCCCAAATAAAGCCTTCCCAACTACCCCAAAAAATATTAGTAGGATTAGCAATTTTATTATTTAGCCTGATACGGCGGGTTTTTAAACCTTTCCCTTTTTTATTTTCAAACCAGGTGGCAAGTATGGCTGACTCGTAGATATTAGCAGATCCCGATTCACAAAAAAGGATCGGTTTTGCTACTTCATTAATGGTATTCAATAAGGCGAAGGATTAAGAAAAATGCTTAAATTTTTGTCTAATAATAGCAGAATTAAAAAAATCAAAAAAAAAATCAAAAAAACAAATAATAGACAAATGGTAAATTACAGGGGCAAAAACCAATATTTATACATAGAAAAAAAAATAAATTGCGTTTTGTTTTAAAAATCCCCTGTTTTTATAATTTGGATTTTTCATTGGTTTTGTACTACATTTGAACCATCAAACGAATCTGATCTTACATACTCACAATTCTTTTTTAAACTTACCAGAATCTTACAAACCAGCAAATAGTCCAAGCTGTTTTAATTGGAATATTTGACATTCAAGAGGATTAACATAAGCAAAGAGATAACAAATGGGAGGCTACACACACCATTTCTTACTATTCGAGCTTACCTCATTATTTACACTTCGGAATTATTTTCACAAACTGTCTTATGTAGTTGATTAATTATTGTTTACTAATTATTCATCTATTGCTTGAATTAATCAATAATGAATAATCAATCAACCAACAACACTTGACATTCTATCACTATAGGTGTCCTATAAATTCTCGATAGGGGACTGCGATGCAATGCAATCTCCCAAGCTAAAGATATAGAATTGATCCCTCTTTTTTACGGATAAGTGCCAATGGCACAGTGGTAAAGGTAGGTGGAGAAAAGAAAAGAAGGGACACCTAACAATACTTACTCCCATGAAAAAGGCATTATGCCTATTGCTCATCGTAGCAATATGGTTGGGCGTATATAAACCCCTGTATGCCCAACAATATGGAGTGGAATTGAGTGCTTTTACAAATGATATACATAGGTCTTATTTCTATTATAATGGATTTGATAAAGTGGATTTGATTCGAGATCAAAATGGAATATGTCATTATCAAATAGGTAATTATGATGTATATAGAGAAGCAAAAAGAATAGAAAATAAGGCAAAAAAAAATGGGTTTGGAAATACCCATATCATGCAAAGCAACCCTGTTACACTTACAACTAATGCGAAGGCAACAGAGCGACCATCAAGACCAGAAAATCGCTTGTTTCTTAAAACCTTCAACCGTAGAAAAGAATCTGTCAGCATAACTAAGGAAGACAGACAAGACTTAGAGGAAATTGTCCAGTTGATGAAGGATGACCCCTCCCTAAAGCTTAGGTTCATCCGTCCCCTAGCATCTACTGATGCTTATCAAGCTGGACACTTGAAGACGATCAGCAATTTTTTGTTAGCTAAAGGAATTGCCCCTTATCGAATGCGAATAACGAATACGCATCACGATTTTTTAACAGCTACCAATCAAGTTGCTGCATCGTCTTCAACCCCCAACTTAGAGAATAACCGAATCTTAATAACGCTCATTAATTTGAAGGAGGAGATTCTTTTAAATCCCACAACTCCTTCTTCAATTAATGAGTTGACTACCTCTAATGAAGAGTTGAGTCACTTTATAAAAGCAGTACCCTATATCAAATGGACCTAACTGCAGTAAAATTGAATCTGTAAACAATTTGGAAACGGGTTTTGGGTTGCGAGTTACTAGCCGTAACTCGCTCACCCACAACTCAAAAACCGCTTATCTATTGCCAGTAGGTCAGGAGTAGTCAGCTTCAAGGGACTACCTGATTACTTCTGCCTACTAGCAACAGCTAATCGGGAATTTCAGGAGATGTTGATAAACAAAAAAGGCAAAAGAGCTTTTGTTTAGGACATCTCCTATTTTTGTTTTAGGAGTTAGCTTGTAAGCTGATGGCTTAAAGCCCATCTGCTTACTAATGCAGCCGATTATCAGATAAACTGAAGTCATCAAATTGCAGAAACCACTACCTCCTGATGCGCCCACATATCTTTGAAAACTAGACTATTCTCCATCAACTCCTCAAACGTACCTTCCTCAATTACTTTACCTTGATCCATCACATAGATATAATCAAACTGCGGTAATAAATGTAGTCGGTGCAAGGCAGATAGAATCGCTTTGTCAGAAAATTCTTCAAACAAACGACGATAAATTTGTACTTCCGTTTTTGGGTCCACGCTACTAGTCGGCTCATCTAGTAACACTAGCTCGCTATCTCTAGCAGCAAAGATGCCTCTCGCCAATGCCAATCGCTGTTTTTGACCACCTGATAAATTCACGCCTCGCTCTTTGATACTCGACTCATAGCCTTTGGGGAGTTGACCTATGACCTCTGAAAAGTGAGCAATTTGTGCCACCCGTTCTAACTCCGCTTGTTCGTGTTGTATCCCTAAGGTAATATTGTATGCAATGGTGTTTTCAAATATCTCAGGTTCTTGAGGAAATAGAGTAACATGGTCTGCAATTAGATTCAAATTATCTATGGATTGACCATCTAAAGAAAGGGCTAAACTAGCTGGCGGATACAAACCTCTAAGTAATGCTAAGAGCGTACTTTTTCCACTGCCACTTTCGCCAATAAAAGCAATTTTTTGACCTTTCTGAATTTGAATTTGTACATCGTGCAAACCAATTTGTCTGGAGGTTTGATCCGCTTCATTTTTTATATGATGCAAGAAATTCAGATTAGTAATGTCTAAAGATTTCCAATTAGCAGGTAGATCGAATGCCTTCCCTTCTTTTTGTAAACCATCATAAGCATCAATAATATTGATAGCGGTTTTAATGTCTGTATCGTACCGAACGATATCCGTGTACATCCAAGCAATATTGTGGAAAACACTAGTGAATCGTTGTACAAATCCCATTAAAGTGACTAGACCACCTATTAAAAAAACCTCCCCTGGAATGTAATTTTGATAGACATAGCCCAACAAAATAATCGTATAAAGTATCCCCACTAAAGTATCCACGACAAACCATTTCCATTCATTGATTCGGACGTTTCGCTTATAGGGAGGGAGTACTTCGCCTACTCGGTGTAACACCATATTTTCCATTCGAGCTTCTAGCCGCAAGGTGATGACCGTAATGATGTTGGATAGTGTGTCAAACAAGGTAGAGGAAACGACATGTTCCTTTTCATTCACCTCTTTTAAAGTGGCGATATAAGGTTTGTCGAATAAAAAAATCACCCACACAATGCCGACTCCCAATAATAAAGCGAATGCTCCGACAAAGGGAGCGAAATACAACATAGCGGCAAAAGAGAAAAAGAATTTTGCACCGGCGTGCATATACTCAAAACCATGTTGAAAGAATTTTTTCAAAGCTTCATAGGCTTTTCGAATTCTATTAATCGTAGCGCCACTATGATTATCTTGATGCCATTTGACGGGAAGATGAACCGCTTTGAAATACAATTCTTGCAGAAAATTCTTGCTGATATTAAAAGCTAAATCCATCTCTCTGACCCGTGCGATTCCATGAAAATACCAATCCGCTAATCGCATGAGCAAATAGGCACCTGCGTATAGCCAGGTAGATTGGAGAATATTAGTCCCCTGTAATTGAAGTTGATTAATAAATAGACCCCAAATAATTGGATCTAGTGCATGGACAATATTACTCAATGCAAAGCGCACATAGATCCAAACGTATTTTCGCTTTTCATCTTTCGCATACTTCCAAGCTGTTTTCATTAAGGAAATGTAGGGATTGGAGGCTGGGGTTGTTGTACTGGACATGGTTCAATTTTTAAAATGAATAGGTTTTATGGCGTTGTGGTTTTATGGTGTTGTGGCAGGCAGCCATATTACCAAAATACCATAACACCACAATACCAATAAATTCCCTACGACTGAAAGTGTTGGTACAGGCAAGTAACTCTATTCATGGCTTAGTTAGTTCCATTTGCCTTCCAATATGTTGAATATTCACTACGTTTACAGTAAATAGATTATCGTGCAAAAAACAAATATATTGATGAAACAAAAGAGGCTGTCTCATAAGTCCATTCCTGCAAACATTTTCAATTATAAACAATATGTCTTTTTCGTTTGTTCCCCTTCCAAACATTCATTATGACACATTTACAAGAAGGAGATACAGCTCCCAATTTTTCTGGTCTTACAGAAAAAGAAGAAACAGTTTCCTTATCTGATTATAAAGGAAAGAAATTAGTTCTTTTCTTTTATCCTAAAGATAATACACCTGGTTGTACAGCAGAGGCTTGTAGCCTTCGAGACCATTATGGCGAACTACAAAAGAATGGATTTGAGCTTTTGGGAGTCAGTCCTGACAGTGCGAAAAAGCATCAGAATTTTATCAAGAAATTTGAATTTCCCTTTAGCCTTTTAGCGGATACAGATTTGAGCACCATTAAAGCTTATGGCTTGTGGGGATTGAAGAAATTTATGGGAAAAGAATTTGAAGGTGTTCACCGAACTACCTTTATTATTGATGAAAATGGAAAAATTGAAAAAGTATTTTCAAAGGTGAAGACGAAAGCACATGCAGAGCAGATTTTGGAGACGGTTGGATAGGATTAAGTAGTGAAACAAAAAACAGGTTGTATAGCATGGTGACTATACAACCTGTTTTGTTTTCTATTAATGCTGCCTACGGGTCAACATTGACAAATAACCGCTTCTTTATCAATTCTTCTTCTTGATTTTAGTAGGTAATTTTTTCGTAGTACTTTTAGTATTTGTACCACTCTGTGTCTTGGTACTAGTCCTCGGAGGAGGAGGCAAATGTCCCGTGTTCGTCTTTCCTGACTGGGTACTAGTATTAGTTGGTTGTCTAGTGGTAGTTGGTCGAGTTGCAGGCTTAGTAGTCGTAGTTGGTGCTTGCTGCTGTGTTCGACTGTTACTTGGAACATACCCCTTGCGATTCAGATAATCGTATTCTACTAACTTGATAAGCATCCCACTCTTCACTTGGTCATTCAATTCCATGCCATTCAGTAAGGATAATTCCTCCATTTTTTCTTGTGGCATACGAAATGACTGTAATGTGCTACCTAAAGTTCCTGTTCGTTGTACCGAAGCAATTTTAATTCTATCTGGCTGTCTATTAATTTTTGAAGGATCGGTTAGTACAGCAAAGCCTTGCATGGTATATAAGAAGGTTCTTTCCATATTTGGATAATCTGTTGGCTTACTTATACCCGTTATTTCATAAATATTACCATCATATTGTATGAAGTAAGATAGTATTTTGAGTGCTTGACCTTGCTGCTGAGGTTGACCTTGTTGTTGCTGTGGAGCATAGTCTGCTAATTGAACATAAGCATTTAGACCATTAACCTGTGTACGTTGTCCACGTTGTGGTCTTGTTTTATGTTTTTCATTGAAAGCTTGTGCAGCAGCCTCTGGTGTATCTCCTTGAGCTAAAGTTAATACCATCATTCCTTTTCCTTGCTTATCTGCCATCTGGAATTGCTGAGGAGAATTGGCTGTTTGCCAGCCTCTTGGTACTGGGAATTTGAATTTCATCACAGGGTGATAGAAAAAATCATCTTCTACGTATCCACCTTTGGGATCTTCGCCATAGACCAATCCATCAATCATTCTAAGGTACTTATCTCTATTTACATTATAAGTTCCTCCTTTTTCAGCCTGTATGGCTTCTGCCATAGAATGAACTTTATTAAATCTATCTCCTGGATCGGGGTGGGTAGATTGGAAAGTTGGAATGTTTACCCCCGCTTCTACTTGTTTTCTTTTTAATGTTTTAAAAAAATCTGCCATTTGGTGCGCATCGTACCCTACTGCTGTAGAGTATTCTACTCCTAATTTATCCGATTGACTTTCATGATCTCTACTATGCTTTAAAAATAACATCTGCATTCCTTGTGATAAAGGCTGAGCAAATTCTCCAGCTCCTGGTACAGCAATTAAGACTCCGAGCATCCCTAATTGACCCAGCATTTGTTTTGTTTGAGCAATAGCAGAGTGTCTTCCTGTGATATGTCCAATTTCGTGACCTAAAACTCCCGCAAATTCTGCCTCATTATTAAAATGCGCTAAAATGCCTCTCGTAAAATAGACATACCCACCTGGTACAGCAAAGGCATTAATAACAGGAGAGTCTAATACTTTAAACTCATAGGGTAGGTTCGGACGATGGGAGATAGCTGCCATTTCCTTACCCTTTTCATTGATAAAAGCTTGTATTTTATCATCATCATATTTTCCGAAGTGGGCCACAATGCTAGGGTCAGATTGTTTACCTAATGCTAATTCCTGCTGCTCAGACATTAGGGATATTTGTTTTTTACCCGTCACTGGATTGACAACACAAGCATAGCCCAATATCATAATACAAAGTGCAAAAACACTTCTTAGAGCTAATTGACTGATTTTCATGACTTGAATTTTTGAATAACTAGATTGGCGTTATGGCATTGTGGCGTTATGGTATTATGGCGAAAGGAGACTCTGCCAGAATATCACAACGCCATAACGCCACAATACCGTAAAAAATAAACCTGTCTAGGGGTTATAACGAGCTAGAAAAGACCATTCTTGCCATAACCACTATATATTAGACTAACTGACAATTAAATAAATTAACAATTTTCTGTTAAAATTATGGAAAAAGTAGTTTGCAGGCGTTTTAAGGGACGTTGAAAACTCGCTTTTTTTGTCCTACTATTAAAAGGAGTATAGGGAAAAATGGCTAGAGGAGTTTTTTTACAAAACTAAACAAAAAAAAGCCCTTCCTCAAAAGAGGAAAGGCTTTTAGGACTACAAATATGTTCAAATAAGACTATTCAGCCTTATCATCTTCTTTTATCTGATCTTTTAATTCAGAAAATACACCTAAGTCGCCTAAAGTTGATTTCTGAACAGTAGTCTGGACTTTCTTCACAGCTTGCTGTGTTTCTTGCTGAACTTTTTGCTTTTCCTTAGCAACTGTTTCGTCCGCTTCTTTTCTAATATCATCTAAGTATCGCAAGTGAGATACTAGAATTCGCTTATCGTCTCTGTTGAATTCTATGACTTTGAAGGTTAGTACTTCTTCTGCATTTGCCAAAGAACCATCTTCTTTTTTGATATGCTTGATAGGAGCAAAAGCTTCTAAACCATATGGCAATTGTACAATGGCACCTCTGTCATCTCGTTTCAAGATAGTTGCATCGTGATAAGAACCTACTGGGAATACATTTTCAAAAGTGTCCCAAGGATTCTCTTCAATTTGCTTGTGACCTAGAGATAATTTTCGGTTGTTTTTATCAATGTCTAAAACAACGATGTCTATATTCTGCCCTTTCTTCGTAAACTCAGAAGGGTGTGCATAACGCTTCGTCCAAGATAAATCGGAGATGTGTACCATTCCGCCAATGCCCTCTTCTAGTTCAACAAAGACACCATAAGGAGTCAGGTTCTTGACAAGCCCACTGTGGCGACTTTCCACTGGGAATTTCGCTTCAATCTCATCCCAAGGATCATTAGAAAGCTGTTTGATACTAAGGGACATTTTTCGATCATCTCTATTGATCGTCACCACTTTCGCATCTACATCCTGATTGATTTTGAAATATTCTCTGGAATTAATTGGCTGATTACTCCAAGTTACTTCAGATACGTGGATTAGACCTTCTACCCCAGGTTGGATTTCCAAGAATGCACCATAGTCCTCGATATTTACAATTCTACCTTTTACGATAGAACCTTCAGAAATTTCTGCTGCCAATACTTCCCACGGATGTGGTTGTAATTGTTTTAGACCTAAGGAAATACGCTTCTTGTTTTCGTCGAAGTCTAGTACCACTACGTTGATCTTTTGATTCAACTGCAATATTTCATTCGGGTGATTGATTCTACCCCAAGAAATATCTGTGATATATAATAGACCATCTACGCCACCTAAATCTAAGAAAGCACCGAAATCGGTAATGTTCTTCACAATACCTTCCAATACTTGTCCCTTCTCTAAGCTGGCAATAATCGCTTCTCTCTGCTCTGCAAGATCACTTTCAATTAATGCTTTATGAGATACTACGGCGTTCTTAATGGTCTCATTGATTTTGACCACCTTGAATTCCATCGTTTTACCTACGTAAGAATCGTAATCAACAATAGGTTTAATATCTATCTGAGAACCTGGTAGGAAAGTTTCTAGACCACTACAATCTACAATCAGTCCTCCTTTGGTCTTACTAATTACGGTACCTTTAATTACGGTACCATTAGCATGAGAATCTTTGATACCTTCCCAAGAGCGAAGTAATTTTGCTTTCTTTCTAGAAAGGATTAACTGTCCTCTATCATCTTCTTGCTTCTCTACATATACTTCTACTGGATCGCCAATTTTCAAATCAGGTAAATCTCTAAATTCAGAAATAGAGACTAAACCATCTGATTTAAAGTTAATATCCAATACGACATCTCTATCATTGATGGTAGAAACGATACCACTAACGATTTCGTTTTCAATGACTGCACTTAGCGTAGATTCGTACTGCTCTTGGTAATCTTTTATCTGCGATGCAGAGTATGGTAGGCTATGTTTGGTCGTATTTTCCCAATCAAAATCATCATGTGCGCCACTAGCCATTACGGGCTCTTCCGGAAGTATTAATTCTTCTTCCTCTTCTTCTACCACGTCCTCTTCTATTACTTTTGTAACCCGTGATTTCACTTCGGGTTCTTGATAGACAACTACGGTATCTTCTTCAACAGCTGCGGGCTCTGGTATTATTTCTGTTTCTACTAATTTCTGAACAGCTGGTGCTGGTGTTTCCGCTACTACAGGAGCTTCTTCTTTTATTTCCTTTACAGGAGTTGCTTCTGCTGATACGGTCTCTGCTTCAGGAGTTGCTTTGGTAACTACGGTTTCCACTACAGGTACTGCTGCTGCTACAGCAACTTTTTCTACTGCTGGTGGTGTAGCTACTGCGGCTAATGGTTCAGGTGTTTCCACTGCCTTTGCTGTATCGGCAGTTTTTGTGGTAGCAGCAATAGCGTCTGCTTTAATTGGGGTCGTACTTCCCCAAATTTTACCTAATGCCAATAGCATTTTTGATTTTGTCTCGTAGTTCACACTACGAGCAATCTCTTGGTTATTTCCTGCTCTTAAAATGTAAAGGTGATGATCCCCTTCTTGAAGGGTTTTCCATCTCATTTCCTCAGGGGCATTTTTCGCTACGGATTTAATGCCATTGTCTCGACTACTAGAAGAAGAATAACCTTCGCTACGTATTACCACTTTACCTTCGTGGACAAAGCCAAAATAAAATTCTCCATCTTGCTCAAAGGTGTTGAAGCCGTCATTGCCAGCACCTTGATAAGCTTCTGGAGCTAAATAATTGTTTGTGGGCATTGAAAGAATGCGATTTGTAGTTGGTAAGTATTGTTTATGTGTTTATTCGTTTATCTGTTTAAGTAAACACTTAATAAATAGTGTATGCTAAACAAATAAACATTCTAAACAAATAAACAACTAATAGCCAACGGGGTGAAAGAATAAATTTTTGCGGCGCAAAGGTATTGTTTTTAAGTGAAAAAATAAAAAAATCACTTATGTTATTTAGTTTTTTAAATAAAAAAATGTAATTTTGCAATCCTTTTTAACTTAGGTACTATTTATAAATAAACAGTCACGATGAAAAGAACGTACCAACCATCTAGAAGAAAAAGAGCTAATAAACACGGTTTTAGAGCTCGAATGAGTAGCAAAAACGGCAGAAAAGTATTGGCAAGAAGACGAGCAAAAGGTCGTTTAAAGCTGACTGTTTCTGACGAAATGAAATTGAAGTAACTTCAACTTATATAGTTAAGTAATAAAACAGCAAGTACTTGGTTTAGTGCTTGCTGTTTTTGTTTCTCTATAGTTGATTGATTATTAATTATTGATTATTTGTACACTAAGCATGCAGCAATCCTCAATTTAACAACTTTTGATTGCCTTCTTATCCAGTATCGGAAAGTCACTGGTTAGGATAGCATCCCAATTTGAGAATTGCTGCCAAGCACGTACTACGATTTATCAATAACTAATAATCAATAATTAGTAATCAATAATCAAACAAGTGCCCTCCTATAAATTTTCAAAAGAAGAAAAGTTGAAAAGCCAAAAGGTTATTCAACAATTATTTGAAAATAGGCAGTCTTTTCATTTCTTTCCGCTTCGTGTAATATGGGGAAAAATAGCTCCGCGCCTTAATCAGTATCCCGTCCAAATTGCTATCACCGTCCCTAAGAAACGATTTCCCAAGGCAGTAGATCGGAATCGCATCAAGCGACAAGTACGGGAAGCCTATCGGTTATCCAAACCCATCTTATATGAAAAACTAGCTCCTTTTGATGAGCAGTATGGGATCATGATTATCTACACAGGTAAAAAACAACCTAAGGTTAATGAACTATATAAGAGTCTAAAGAGTATGCGAAAAACCTTGGTGAAGGCTATCAAAAAACAGAAAGAACAGGAGTGAACGCTTTGAACTTTGTTTACACTGTATTAAAAGACTACTCAGTAATATTTTCCCAATGCTAGAAGTACATAATTTATCAAAGACCTATTCCAGCGGCGCAAAAGAGGTACAGGTATTAAAAAATATCGATTTTACTATAAATGCAGGAGACATTATTTCTATAGTGGGACCATCTGGCAGTGGTAAGACCACGCTACTTGGTTTGTGTGCAGGACTTGATAAAGCGACCACAGGATCAGTCAAATTAAATGGAGTAGCATTGGAACCCCTTTCAGAAGATGAGCGAGCGACCCTTAGGAATGATTGCGTAGGGTTTATTTTTCAAAACTTTCAATTGATTCCTACCTTAACCGCTATGGAAAATGTGATGGTCCCATTAGAGTTGCGTGGCGTTACGGGAAGCGATAAGAAGGCAATGGACTTATTAGAGAAAGTAGGTCTAGCAGCTCGGCATGACCATTATCCCACCCAATTGTCAGGAGGAGAGCAACAAAGAGTCTCTCTCGCTCGAGCCTTTTCTAACGATCCGAAAATTTTGTTTGCAGATGAGCCAACAGGTAATTTAGACGAAGAGACGGGGCAAAAAGTAGAAGAGTTGTTGTTTAGACTGAATGAAGAAATGGGAACTACACTCGTTATTGTTACCCATGATTTGAGTTTGGCCGCTAAAACGAATCGGATTATTAAATTGCAAGGAGGGCGGATTGTGAGTTCCTAAGATTAGGAAAAATTACAAAAGTTTTTAAAACTTTGTGTAATCTACTCACGCAAGGTGCTCCGTGATAAAAGTTACAATATCCTCAGCTACTGCCACTTTAGATTTCAAAGGCAATGCCGTCACTTCTTTTTTAGTAATAAAGGTCACCTTGTTCGTATCATGTTGAAAGCCCGCCCCCTTATCTTGTAAAGAATTTAAGACGATCATGTCAAAATTCTTCCGCTCTAATTTTCCTTTA
>CALJIQ010000413.1 GCA_937973995.1 uncultured Saprospiraceae bacterium | reverse complement strand
TAAGTAGTGTGACATTATTAATTATTGATTATTAATTATTTTCCAGACGCTACTGAACACGCCTAATTAGCTAATAATCAGTAATTAATAATCAATCAACTGAAAAGTAAAGTTGTTAACTTATTTTTGTCAGACTACTTATACTTGGATAAACAGTTCAACAATTCAACAAATAAACAGTATTGGAAAATCGGATATTTATCCCGTGTTCAGTATAAACACACAACTTAAGTCACGGATATAAACTCTTGTGTTGTATTTTTTCCCCAAGTCTTAACGGGTAATAAGCCCAATTTTACTTCTATTTTTCTTCCAGAAATTATAGTCAATACTATTAATGATTCCATTTCCATCAGCATCGGACGAGGAGTAAATATTTAAGCTGGCACTATTGGTTTTCCATAAATTATAATCCTCATTATTGATTAAACCATTGCCATCAAAATCGCCACTATTCATGAAGGACTGACCTTCAATATCTTTTAATTGTCCGTCTCCCATGGCTTGACTATCCCCGATAGTGAAGTCATATACATTATTATCGGTACTTATCAAATGAGCGGCACTACTAACTATAGGAATGTGATTCAAATGATCTACAGATACGTAATAACTACCAGCGGCCATATCTGGCAAGGGTAGCACCTCTGAACCATCACTTGTTAATACCTGGCCATCCTCTCGCAATAAGTAGGCTCCTTGATATAAGACGACATCTTTATCATTTGGATCTCTCAATTCCAGTAAAATCCAGTCAACTATATTAGAAGGTATAACGGTAATAGATTCTGTTCCGAAATAATTAAAAGGAGCATTATCATAGGGTTGGGTAGTCGGAATTAAGCCAGCACTTGCCAAGTTGGTAGTAAGGTTTCCAGAACCCGAATCATAAAACCCTTCTAATAATACCCTTACTTTTAATCCATTAGGCGTAACGGAAGGAGTTGCCGTATTATCTTGACAATCCTCTCCACCTGCATGACTAATCATCGGTTTATAAGTACTAACACAATTATTCGTACTGCTATAACTCATCTTATGAACTGCTCCATCTATTTCATGATTGTGAAGCCTTCTTTTTACTTCTCCATTTCCAATGGAAAAGTGCATGACACTTTCTTCATCAATTACATGTGCCAATCCGTGGGCATGACCAAACTCATGCAAAGCGATAGATTCAAAATCGAATTGTGTAATAGAAGGATTGCTTTCTCCAAAATTCCAAGTAATACCCTCAGGTAGAACGGAAGGATGCGCAAACTCCATATCGAATTCTTTGACCCGCCATAAGGTGCTATATTGACTGCAACTACTACTACCAGCACCTTTATATCTTGAGGAGGTAATCGCTAAAACACCCGTCGGTAGCGTAGTACTAAATGCCATCACCGAATTGCCATCATTGGCAATAGGTAAGGTAGATCCTGATTTATCCACCTCGAAGTTAATGCCTGTGGCACATTGCCATTTTCCAAGTGCCCGTTCCAGCGCAGCAACTGCTTCTACATTATCTAATAGTCCACTTTCCGCATTAATGACGATGGTATATCCGCCATTATCATTTGCGTCTATTAAGTTGACTCTTTGCCTAGTGAATTCATCAAATTCTCTATAATCATGGTACAAAGGATTAACTGCCCAAGCTATTTCAATCGGAGCGGTGCCTACTTGTGCACCACTACTAGACAGCACTGTTATGGTTCCTGTACCTGCATTCTTAGGCACTTTTAGTCGTATTTGAGAATCTGTCCAACTGACGAAATCCGAAGCATATTGAATCATAATATTATTAAGACCCCCATTATCTGCATTAGGAAAAGTAATGGTGCCAATCGTATTTCCAAAACCACTTCCCTCAATAACTAATTCATGTTCCTCATCTGTCGTGCCTGCTACGAACGTATTGGTAACAGTGCCACTGCCATTTTTCAAGGAAGCAATTGTTTGGCTAATTCGATTTAATTTTATTTTTGGTTCATCTTGTTTATCCAGTCCAGAGGCGCAATTCTCAGGATTTAGCGTAATGGTAAGATAAGGTGCGTGAGATGATTCTTTTGATCGAATGCCTAAAATTGAATTACTGATAGGTAAAGCATTTGTCAAAATAATACCATGATTGGTAGAGTGGTCATCCATCCATTGTTGTACTAAGGAATTGGGAAGTGTCAAGGTAATCCAACCAAGCGTATTTACCGCTTCAGAAATTAAGGCCGTATTTTTATAATTACCTCCGGAGGTCCATGATTTATTTTGGCTTGGTTGTGACCAATTTCCAGTACCCGCATCTTGATTTTGATTTCCTTCGTCCCATTGCTCTAATAATTGATACAATTCAATAATGGCCCCTCCATTTACATTCTCAATATACAAATGCAAAGTAGCAGTCTCAACGGTATTATTAATTAAGTCGCTGAAATCGAATTGTAGGAGTGACCGCTTTCTTTGTCCGCTCGTTTCACTTAAATATAAGGAAGAACTCAAGCCATAATTGGTGGCAGGACTTAATTCATTGATCCAGTTATCTTTTTGGATAGGAAGGGTCATAACATTATTCGGCACGCAAACATTAGAGTCTTCTCCATCGAAATTGCTATGGTCTCTTGGATAGTTTCCATAAAAACCATCCCCGTCTTTATCTACTGGAATGCAATTACCATTTCGTGGATTTGGGTCGCAAGCACTTAATGGATTAGAATCTTCGAGGGGTTGGTACACCCCATCTCCATTGGTTTCTTGTGTATCAGAAATACCGTCTCCATCGCTATCACTATTCGGATCCATGGGATTTAAATCATAAATATCTAATACGCCATCATTATCAACATCTCCGTCCATTTCTTCGAATTCGGTCCTAAAATCAAAATCAGTTCCATCTGGTTTTTTGGCTTTTTGTAAGGTTTTTGAAAATATTTTAGTGAGCAAAGAAATTTCATGAACAGGCTCCTCTCCGAAGTAATCTTGGTAATATCCGTTATTAGTTGGTAGGATGCCTTGTATAAAGGAGTATGGTTCAAACTTAGGATTGCGAGACCGAGCAAGATGGTCTCTATTCAATTTTTGAGGAGCTAAATCTTTCATCGCAATCATATATTCATGCCCAACTACTAACTGAACAAAAGGATAGTTTACTTGTACTTCATCCCCAACTGTTCCTCCCGGCAATACTAAATCAAAATGCTGGTGATTAGATGCGTTTTTGGTATAGCATATCACCTGCATGGTGTAGTTCGTATAAATATTATGACCTTCACTATCCCAATATGATTGTTTGTTGAGGACAGTGGCTATCGCCATCTGAGATGATTGTTCGATCCTAGTATCTAGGTCGACAGGATATACATGTGCAAACATGGAATACATGGGCAATAGTAAAATCCAAACCGCTAGAATTTTGTTGAATGACATTGGCTCTGTGTAATTGTTACTTTTCTTGTGTTTTAAGGGAGGAAATATAAAGGGCAAGTGATGGAAGGAAAACTATTGTTCAAAAATAGCAGAAACTGCAATTGGATTCATCCTAAGTTGCTAGAGAAGTGTGACAGGGTTTTCGGTATAAGGATTATACTTTTTTGAAAGGATTCCGAGGCTTCCAATCTACGCTAGGTTGGAAATAGGCAAGTACAGGTGAGAAAATTTGATTTTTTAAAGGATTGGTATGTTTGCCATAAAAGTATAGTTCTTGTGGTTGGGCACCAACAGAACTTTTTATTTCTAATGCTGTTCTGGCAAAATTGATATGTTTGACTTGGCTATCAAAAGCAACACGAATGATATCAAATAGAATATTGAGATATAGTTGGTAAGTGCGGTTACTCTGAGAATCAATGCCCAGAAAGTGCGCTTCTAATTCATGGTGATTTTTAAAAGTCGTATAAAAGGCGAGGAGTTCATTATTGAGAAAATAGCCAAATACTCTAAATTTTTCGGGAAAGTGTGCTTTAAATGTCCTGAAATATTGTCCATCTAAATAGACCACATTGAAACCAGCCTTATCCGCAATCTCCTTGTATAATCTATCGATTTGTGGTAAGAAGGCATCCATCAAATCCAGTGTAAACTCTTTTTTCTCGATAGGCCCCAATGCCTTAAAAGCTCTTCTTGCTCGTACTCGTGCCTTAGAAGTCATGGCAGCCAAATAGTCATCGAAGGAATGCCATTCGTCTTTCAGTTGGAGCACCATATTAGGCTGTAGCACAAATTCATTGTATTGCTTACTTAAACTTGATTTTACTTGATTCTGTTTACTGTTCGCCACATCTTTCAGAATGAGCAAGGAAGTAGCGTGGTTTTGTTTTTTTAATACCGTTTTTAATTGATGAAGCCCAGCATCAATCAATTGATATTGATCGACCGAAGAGATAGATGCATCAAAGTGGCTCCCATAGTCGCCAGTCAACAAGAGGTTTCCATTGATAATGGCATTCATGTTAGCCAATTTCAAAATCCATTCATTGACTTTTTGTTGGTACCCTGGAATTGCATTATCCGTTAAGGCATCCCCAACTCGTAGTTGTACCAATTGGCAAAGAGCAATGCCAATTACTTTATTAGATTTAGAAAAAACTAAGTACCGAAAGGATAATCCTCTAGGAGGGTGGTTTTCTAAAAAAGTGAAATAAGGGATTTGTAGAAAGTCGTTATCGGTAGGCGCAATTGCAGACCATCTTTGCTCCGCATCCTTAATAGAACTATATATCTCTAAGTGGTAGTTACCAGTTAAGAGCGGATAAACAGCCATTTTATCTGATTGTACAATAATACTTTTGGTAGTTGTTGGGCACATAAGTGCATGCTAAGTTAAACCGACAAAAATCAGAAGTCCCTCCTGATAAACGCCTTAGTAAAAGTAAAGTTTTAATTTGATAATTAATTTGAAAATCATCGGATGCCTAAGTAGAAGGTAATGCTATACTGAACACGGGATAAATATCCGATTTTCCAATACTGTTTATTTGTTGAATTGTTGAACTGTTTATCCAAGTATAGTTTGTAAACGAATAAACAGTTAAACAAATAAACGATTCAAGCATTTTCGGTAATTTATCCCG
>CALJIQ010000412.1 GCA_937973995.1 uncultured Saprospiraceae bacterium | reverse complement strand
AGGTTTTAATCCATCCATTTTAAATACCCCGAATCCAGTGCCATAAGCTAAGCTATCTCCAAAGAATTGAAATTTATTAAAGCCTTTTCCAACGTCTGCCATTCGGTGCCAGCTTTTACCACCGTCACGGGTTTCCATCGTCCATTTGGTACTGCCGCCCATCCAGCCAACAGCTGCATTTATAAATCCAATTCCTTGGACATAATCGGGTTCGTCGATGTATATATTTTCTTTCCAAGTGCGTCCTCCATCGTTGGTTTCTAATACGTAGAAATAGCCATCATCGACATTTCGTTGGATAGAGATAAAGCCTTTTTGTGGAGTGGGAAAGGATGCTTTCCAACAGTATTCTCCTTTTTGTTTAGAGAGGTATAAGGTATCCCAAGTCGTGCCACCATCGAATGTTTCTAGCACTAAGGAACGACAATTTTTCTTATCCGTAGTAGTACCGCCTAATAAAATGCCATGCTGTTCATTATAAAAATGGGGAGCTATTAAACTTCCGGCTAAATGATTGTAATCATAAGAATACCAAGTCTCGCCACCATCTGTTGTTTTTATAAAATAGGAAGGCCCTCGCACCCTGCCACAGCCAACGACCATCTTATCAGAGACCGTTTGTAAACCACATAAGCCCTTTGGGTAAGGCCCTATAAATTGAGTGGGCGTCCAAGTACTACCACCGTCTCTTGTTTCGTACATGGAGATGGTATCGGTGGAGCGCAAAGCCACATCACCGGTGCCCAAAGTACCCAACCAACCTGTTTGTTCATCTTTAAAAGTCAGGCATCTAAAAAAAGTTCTCTCTTTACGGAACTTGGTCTCCCAAGTGGTGCCCCCATCTTCGGTTAAAAATAAATAGCCTAGACTATTGATAACAAAACCTTTTAGTGGATTAAAAAAGAAGAGGTCATCGCTTCTACCTGCACGAACAGGATAGTTGTCTAATTTTTCCCAATTATGGCTATACTTGAGTTGTTGCTGGTCTTTGAAAACAGTGGGAAGATGTTTGCTGCAGGCAAAAAAAATCGAGCAACTTAACAGAATTAAAAAGGAGAGCGGAGGTGATTTCATTAGATCAAAATTTTAGAAAAACTGTCCACCAAATTACTCATTTGTTCAAAGTAATCAACAACACTCCAACGATTACAACAATTGCCCCTACCCACTGATGCCAATACAACTGCTCTCCTAAAATAAAATAAGCCAATAAAATAGTAGAAATAGGACCAATGGCACTAATAATAGAAGCATTATTAGAACCAATAATGTGGATACCTTCTGAAATGAGTAAGGTAGGAATGAAGGTAGCAAAAATTGCCATGAATACTACCAGTCCATACATACGATTGGAAAAGCTGAATAAACTCTGTTCTCCGCTAACTGCATAATGTAAGAGGACCATAATTCCTGCGGCTATCATAGAGTAAGCGGTGAATCGTCTAGTTCCAAATTTAGGTAATAACTCTCCACTGCCGACTAAATATATCGCATAAGTGAGGGCCGCAAAAAAGACTAAAATCCCGCCTAATAATGGATTAGAATTACCCGTTGTAGCAATCTTGCCAGAAAAAACGACGGCGATGCCGATATAGGTGATGAATAGGGAAAGGTATTGTATGCGGGTAATCTTTTTATTCAAAAAAATAGCAGAAATTAGCAGCACTAAAGATGGATAGACATATAAAACCAATCGTTCCAAACTAGCAGAAATATATTGTAAACCCAAAAAGTCAAGATAACTCGCAGCATAAAATCCACTTATTCCAGTAGCAGCTACTTTTATCCAGTCTTTAGCAGTTAGGATAGCAGTCGTTGGTTTGGTGAAATATAAACCCAATATCCCAAATAAAGGTAGCGAAAAGAGCATCCGTAGTGCCAATAGCGAAAGACTATCAATAGGTTCCTGATAAGCTAACTTGACGACAATTGCTTTGGAGGAAAAAAGAATAGCACCCAATAAAATGAGTACTGCCGCATAAGTATTGGATCGTTTAATAGAAGACTCCATCAAGTAAAAGTATCCGTTATCTGTTTTGATTGAGTTTTCTTTTTTATGGAAACTACAATGGCAGGAGAAAATTCATTCGCCTTTAAAAATTCATTTTCTATCGAAAATTTATTACAAGGTATGTATAAAGCTAATATATTTGGTCAATGGGTAAATTACCTCATATTATTCAATGGATGGTTAGATGGTTTGATGGTTTGATGGTTTGTGTGCCAGCCATCAAACCATCTAACCATCTAACCCTCCCATTCATAAGTGTTTTTCTCTTAGTCGTAGTCAGCCTCTTCCTAAGTTGCGAACAAAGAGATGAACTAGCTGTTCAAGTTTTAATCAAAGAGCAGGTGGCATCCAATGTTAAAGTATTTAGAAATCGGCGCATAGAGATCTGTTATAAGGAAGCAATGGCAGAAGCGGTGTATATTGCTGATTCTATTGCTATTGCTCAGGCGTTAGCATCTAAAGACACTAGTCGGTTTATTCGTCCTGTAAAGCCTGCTAAACCACCTGTGGTTATTCCTAAAGAGGATACGCCAGTAGCTCCTTTGTTTAAGAAAAGAAAAGAAGGGGAGGAGGATTAGAAAAAAATGTTTAGGATTTCACAACTAAGTAGTGTGACATTATTGATTATTAATTATTTTCCAGACGCTACTGAACACACCTAATTGGCTAATAATCAGTAATTAATAATCAATCAACTGAAAAGCAAAGTTGTTAACTTATTTTTGTCAGACTACTTACAACAAATTTAAATCTGACATCTGACAGTAAAACGGTCTGACAGCTTAGCGGTCTGACCTCTAAAAAACAAAAATGAGTATCTTAAAATTAGAGAATGTCGTCAAAAGATATGAAAATCATACCGCAGTGGACCATGTAAGTTTTGAGGTGCCAAAAGGTAGTATTTTCGGCTTACTCGGACCCAACGGGGCAGGGAAGACTTCGCTCATCAGAATTATTACCACTATTACCGGTGCGGACGAAGGAACTGTCTTTTTAGATGGACAAAGGATTAATAGCGACTCCCCTAGTCATATTGGATATATGCCCGAAGAGCGAGGATTGTATAAAAAGATGAAAGTGGGAGAGCATTTAATGTATCTAGCGCAGTTAAAAGGACTGTCTAAAAGCAAATCCAAAGAACAAATTGACTATTGGTTTGAAAAATTTGATATAACGGATTGGTGGGACAAAAAGGTAGAAGAATTATCGAAAGGGATGCAGCAAAAAATTCAATTTATTGCTACCGTCATTCACCAACCGAAGCTGTTGATTTTAGATGAACCCTTTTCTGGTTTAGACCCTATTAACACGAATTTAATTAAAGCGGAAATCGACGAAATGCACCGTAATGGGACGAGCATTATTTTTTCTACCCATCGAATGGAACAAGTAGAAGAAGTCTGTGAACACATCGTCTTAATCAATAATGGAAAGAAGATATTAGAAGGACAAGTAGCGGAGATCAAGGATCAATTCAAAGATAATTTATTTAAAATCACCTATTCTGGCGCCTTGCCTTCAGATATGGACACAATGGCGGATGCGGATGAATCGTTTAAGATTGTAGATAGAAAAGAGGGAGAACTGACGGTACAGGTGGCAGTTGCTGATGCGTCCAATAATCTCCTGAATCATTTGATGCGGAGCGGTGTGCATATTCATTCTTTCAATGAGATTCTTCCCACTTTAAATGAGATATTTATTAAGCAAGTTGGGGAGAATTAAGTAGTGTGACATTATTAATTATTGATTATTAATTATTTTCCAGACGCTACTGAACACGCCTAATTAGCTAATAATCAGTAATTAATAATCAATCAACTGAAAAGCAAAGTTGTTAACTTATTTTTGTCAGACT
>CALJIQ010000411.1 GCA_937973995.1 uncultured Saprospiraceae bacterium | reverse complement strand
AAAGAGTTGAATATGGTACATTCAACCCATTCTGGGTTGGGAAATATGTCTTATTTCTTACCCCCTAGATTGCATCTAGGGCTATTCGTATTCAATCCCTTTGGGATTTTAGAGACCGAAAAGTTGTGGGGTATCAATAGCACTTTCTGTGTGCCCCCGTAAATCTGCTACAAACTCATTGTCGGTCAGCCTGCTTTGCGTGATATTTAATTTCGCTAGAAATTTCTGTATTTGACTATTGGAACAATAATCACCTCCGCTTAATACTTCCGCTTCATCCGCCGCAACTCATCCAATAAATTAATATCCTGTTCATTTTTAACCAAGGCGTGCGCATGTGGCGGCAGGTGTTCTTGCAGATTAAAGTCTTCCAAGTCTCCAGCCTGAATTTTCTCCATCAATAATAATTTCAACCAGTCTATTAATTCGCTAGTGGAGGGTTTTTTCTTCATGCCTCTAATCTCTCGAATATCGTAAAAAATACTCATGGCATTACCCACCAATTCTTGTTCGATATTGGGAAAATGGACATCCACAATTTGCTGCATCGTTTCTTTTTCGGGAAAGCGAATATAGTGGAATAAGCACCTTCTTAAAAAAGCATCTGGCAATTCTTTTTCATTATTGGAGGTGATGATAACGATCGGGCGTATTTTAGCTTTGATGGTCTTTTGCAATTCATAGACATAAAACTCCATCTTATCTAACTCCAGTAATAAATCATTCGGAAATTCTATATCGGCTTTATCTATTTCGTCAATGAGCAGCACCACACTTTTATCGGTATCAAATGCTTCCCATAATTTACCTTTTTTGATATAGTAGGCTAGATTATCTACATGTTCTCCTCCTAACTGAGAATCTCGAAGACGAGAAACGGCATCATACTCATACAATCCCTGTTGTGCCAAGGTGGTGGACTTGATGTGCCAAGTAATTAAAGGCTTTTTTAAGGCCTTAGCGACTTCATGGGCTAATAAGGTTTTGCCTGTACCAGGTTCTCCTTTTACTAATAAGGGGCGTTCTAGATGCACGGCGGCATTCACGGCAATTTGTAATTCTCTTGGAGCTACGTAATCGGAGGTTCCTTTAAATTTCATGGATAAGGATTGATTTTTATTGAAGGACGAATATATGATTTTTTTCGTCTGATTGGAAGGAATCACCCAAAGTGCCAACGTATAATAATACGCTATACCATATTTGGTGCATCTTTTGCTATAAGAATTAGATACCTTCCTTTCTATACCTAATTTCAACACAAAGACTACTAATCCTACCTAGATTAGTAATTAAACAGGTATTATGCTAGTATGATATTTTGCCATTTATGGTTGAGCTTTCCATATCAAAAATAGGATCAAAATCGATATATTTTTTGTAGGCGTAAGGTTTACCACAACACCAAAATATCTACGCACGTTATTTTTCTGAACGCATGACCTTGCATAACGGGAATCCAACAAAGGTAATTGATTAATATACCCCCCTAACAAATACCTTACGTATTGAAGCTTAGGGATTATATATTATTATTCTTTTTTTCCATCTGTGCTACTGTTCTATTCGGACCGCTAGCTACTACCGCTTTTGGGGCAAATCTTCAATCCTTACGCTCCGATCATACCGTTTCTATCGACATAGAAAGTGTAAAAAAAGAACTAACCCAGCTACAAAAAGAACAGCCTCAAGATGCCCTCCTACTCATTGATACCTATCTAGAAAAAGTAACTTCCACTAACGATAAAGCGATCTTGTATGACCTTCAAGGTAATTGCTATAAGCATCTTGGACAATTAACGGCGGCTATCACTGCCTATACAATGAGCATAGAAGCGTATGCGTCTGAAAAAAATACAGAGCAGGTTATCTCTTTAAAAAATGAAATAGGTTGGTTAAAAATAAAAGAAGGAAAATACCAACTAGCCAGAACAAGTTTTGAAGAAGCATTGGCACTGGCACAACGGGAAAATTTTTCCAAAAAAATAGGGGATAATTATAATGATATTGGCGTTAGTTATCATTATCAAAAAAACTACGAAGCAGCGATAGAGAATTATTTAAAAGCCGTTAAATTAAGAGAGCAATTTCAATATAAAACAGGACTGCTTATTAGTTATAATAATTTGGGCGTCCTCTATAAACTCAATAAAGATACGAGTCGAGCCTTGGCTAGTTATACCAAAGGAAAATTATTGGCTAAAGAGGTATTAGATTCTGCTAGATTGGTCAGTTTTAATATCAATATTGGCAGACTGCATCTCCGACCAAAGCAAGTAAAACAAGCAGTTCTTTATTTTAAAAAGGCATTGCAATTAGCCACGGAAATTAATGATCCTCATCGAATAACCATTTGTCATTACAATATCGGCAAAGCCTATCAAATCATGGAGTCCTATGAGGAAGCCATCACTTCCTTACACTTATGTATCCAACAATTTAAAGCACAAGGAAACGAGAAAAACCATATAGGGTCGCTTTATGAATTGGGTAAAACCTTATGTTTAGCGGGGCAGGAAAAGCGCGGTTTGAAATATATGTTACAAGCAGAAGCATTGGCAAAAGATACGGATATGGTCTTTGTAGATGAATTAAGTAAAATTGCACAAGCTTACGCAGAGACCAACCAACCCACCGCAGCTTACACGTACCTCAAACAACATAGTCTCTTAAAAGATTCTTTAGAATCCGTCAAAGTAAAAGACCGCATTAGTGAACTACAAACGCACTATGAAACCGCCTTTCAGACAAAGAAAAAAGAGCAGGAAATACTTTTACTCAATAAAGAAAAAAGTTATTTCAAAAAAATACTACTCTTTTCAATCGGGTTTACCATTTTATTCCTTTGCTTGACTAGTTTATTAACGATCTTTTATCGAAAGAAAAAACGGTTAAATAAAGAATTAGAAAAACGTAATCATACCATACACGCTCAAAATGGGTCACTAAAAAAACTCAATGCAGAGTTAACCGTCGCCAAAGAAATTTCGGAAAAAGCCGCCAAAGCTAAAGAAGAGTTCCTAGCCTCGATGAGTCATGAGATTAGAACCCCCATGAATGCCGTTATTGGGATGACAAACATATTGATAGATGAAGACCCTAGAGAAGATCAATTAGATAATCTAAGAACCTTAAAGTTTTCTGCTAAGAATTTATTGACCCTTATCAATGATGTATTAGATTTTTCTAAAATTGAAGCAGGTAAAATCCGCTTAGAACAAATAGATTTCTCTCTAAGCGATATAATGAATAGTGTTTTGGAGACCTTTAAAATTTCCAAATCAAAAGAATCGGTAGCTATTATTTTGGAAGAATCGTTAGAAGGCTTGGGTCATCAAGTAAAAGGAGACCCTACTCGACTCACTCAAATATTTACCAACCTATTAGGGAATGCACTCAAGTTTACGGAAAAAGGTCATGTGAAATTGATCGCTAAGATTTCCGAGTTGACGACCCAAGAAGTAAAAATTTATTTTGCTGTTGAAGATACTGGCATCGGCATACCCAAAGAAAAATTCAACCATATTTTCAAAAGTTTCACACAAGCTGCGGATAGTACCACCCGACTTTATGGAGGTACTGGTTTGGGTCTCTCCATCACAAAAAATTTGGTAGAACTTCATAAAAGCAGCATTCAATTAAGTAGTGAAGTAGGGGTAGGCAGCACCTTTGCCTTTGAGGTAATTTTCCCATTGGGAAATAGTATTGTACAACGAGGACCACGAACCATTGAGAATAATTTATCTATCAAGGAAGGTCTTGAAAATCGACGTATTTTATTAGCGGAGGATAATAAAATTAACCAACTAGTTGCTACAAAGATTCTTAGCAAATGGAAAGTCCATTTAGAAATAGCGAATGATGGACTAGAAGTACTAGACTACCTGCAAAAAAATGAGTACGATGTAATATTAATGGACATTCAAATGCCCAATATGAATGGCTATGAAGCGACGAATGCCATTCGAGCTTTAGACAGTGACAAAGCTAATATTCCCATCATTGCACTCACCGCCTCTGACTACTCAATTGCCATGAACATCAAAGCTAGTGGCATGAATGATTTCCTCACCAAGCCATTTAATCCTAATGATCTGCATACCCGTATTTGTAAAGCTATTTCACAACGAGAGGCCTTGATGCTTGAAGCGGAGTAAGGTTTTCAGCGCCATCCGACGACAAAAATTGCTCACAGGCCGTACCTACGGCTCGGCAGTTAGGTTCTTTTAGCACCAATCATCCGTGCTGCTAACTGTGAAACAGGGAGTAAAAACAGAAAACTACCCAAACTAAAAAATAAATTATTCGTATAATAATTATTAATATTTGATTGTAATTATTATCACACTACTGTACACTTTTTGAAATCGCTGCCTACGGCAGCGAGACTATGGGGTTTGGGGGCAGAAAATCTATATTTCG
>CALJIQ010000410.1 GCA_937973995.1 uncultured Saprospiraceae bacterium | reverse complement strand
TTCTCAAAATTATTTTGAAGCGGGCTATACTATTGATAACCTCTTTCGTTTCTTTAGATTGGAATTGGTTACTTCTTTTCAAGATTGGGAGTATAAAGATTTTGGCGTGCGGATAGGGATTGCTAGTAATTTGGGGATTTTGTTTGGTTTCGATTGATTTTTGCTACTTCGTTTGCATCATTTCCACGCCCGTCCAATCTTCGGATACACCGGCAACATCTAATTCCTTCGCCTTCTTCAAAAACAATTGAGCGATACGGTCTTCGTTATTTTGTAGGGTGATGGATTCAAAAATATAGGTTGCTTTGGCAAAGGATTTTTCAAAGTAAGCTTGAATGCCTTTTTCAAATTGAGTTAAAGTCGCCAATTTTAAGGCAATCATATCCGCTGTATCTCCGTCGAAACATTCGTAGATTTTCAAGGGTTTTAATTTTCCTTTCACCTGTACTTCCCCTAAGTAGCGTAAATGAAATTCGGACGGATTGCTTAATTTTTTCAAACTCGCTTCACTCAATAAAATCGCTGCGCCATAATGCTTGGTAAGGTTTTCAATACGAGCAGCCGAGTTGACCGAGTCAGAGATAGTGGTCGCATCCATTCGATTGTCATCGCCTGTGATGCCCATAATGAGCGAACCGCTGTGTAAGCCCATCCCTACCCGAATTTTCCTTTTGCCACTAACTATTCTTTCCTCGTTAAATTGTCTAATGGTATGCTGCATAGCGATAGCTGCACGAAGAGCATCCTCAGACGATTCAGGAAAAATCGCCATAATCCCATCCCCCAAATATTGATTGACAAAACCATTATTTTTTTGAATAATCGGTCCCATCTGTGCATTATAAGCGTTGACAAATTTGAAATTATCTTCTGGACTCAAAGCCTCCGCAATCGACGTATAATCCCGAATATCTGAAAAGAAAACCGTCACTTCTTTTTCGACCGTTTCGCCTAAAGCGATTTCCGTAATATTGGATTTACCTAGGGCCGTCAAAAATTCATTGGGGACAAAACGACTGATGGCTTGATTGACACGCTTTTGCTCTTCCAACATTTGTTGTTGAGCATCAAGATTTTTTTGGAGAGCTTTTTCCTTTTCCGCTTTCAAGCCATTGGTTCGTTTGCCGGTGCTGAGTGCCAACATTACCAAACAAAAAGCAATGGAAAAAGGGAAGACATTAATAAATATTTCTCCGAATTTACTTTGATTCAAAGTAATAAAATTAGATAAAGTCGAATTAGCATCTAGAATTCGAGGTAAAACATCGAGAATTGTTACAAAAAGAAGAAGAGAGAGAAAAGGTAAAAAAGCCAATAAGAATAAGCTTTTAGAAACATGTGCTTGTTTTTGAGAAGTAAAGACAACCCCTAAGACTATTATTATACCAAGACAGATAAAGACAGGAACATAGCCTTCAAGAAATGATTGAAAATCTATTTCACTTTTTATGCTAAGTAAAAAAACGAAAATAGCTAAAAGTGAAAGGTAAATAGGAATAATCCATTTGGATAGGCGAGAAGACTTGGGATAAATAAAATAATCTTGAGTAAATTTGATTAAGCCAAAAAATACTAAGAATAAACTTATCCAGCTTAATGGAGTGAGCATACTCTTCCAAATCGGGATGGCTACAAATTGATGATAGTTGCCTGAGCTAAAATGAAAAAATACAAAGAAACCTAAAACGAAACAGGATAAATAAAGATGGATACGGTCTCTCTCCATAAAAAACAAGAGCAAAAAGTATAAGGCTTGTACACCTAGGATTCCTAAAATAATTCCACCTAATAGTCCCTTATTAATTTGTTCTGGCCATATAGAAGATTCATCAATATGGGTTAATAGGATTCGATGAGGTAATAGTTGTGAATCCGCTCCTTCCAATCGTATCAATAATTCCAAGGTATCATTCAGCGGTACATCAATTTTTAAAAAGGTTGCCCAAAAATGATAGGGACGTTTCCGCAAAGGAACTTGATTCCCTGTTCGTTGGTGGTGGAATCCTCCTTTACTATCAGGCATATATGCATCTACATAGTCAAAGGTTTGTAAATCATTTCCTGCCCAATTAGTCACATGAATTACTTGTTCGCCATTAAAAATAGGACTACCGATGAATTTAGCTTTTAGCCAATAGACCCTATCTGTTGTGCGAAACCATCACCAATCCATTGAGTGCCATATCTTGTCCACCTCCCATTAATTCATCTGCAACGGCAGCGGCACGAGTCGTACCAAAACTTTCGCCAATTAAATATTTAGGCGCATTCCAACGCTGGTGTTTGGTGGTCCATAAGCGAATAAATTGGGTTACCGATTTGGCGTCTTCGTTTAAGCCCCAATAGTCTTCCACTTTTCCTTTACCAATCACTTTGCTATAGCCCGTTCCAATCGGATCCATAAATACCAAGTCGGTAATATCTAATAAGGAATACGGATTGTCTGTCATTTTGAAAGGCGCCGCTCCATCATCTTCTTTAGCATCGCTGTCTACTTGCACTAGCTTCGGACCTAATAATCCCATGTGTAACCAAATAGAAGCAGAGCCTGGTCCGCCATTGAAAACAAAACAAACGGGTCGAGTGGAGGAGGTATTCGATTTTTCCATCTTTCCTTTGGGTAAGGTATAAGCCGTAGACCAAAAGCTGGCGACTGCTTTTCCGTCGGCATCTTTGAGGTATAATTCCTCGGCGGTTACTTGGTAGTTAATGGCTTTGCCATTGGTATTGATGGTGTGCTTACTCGTAAAGCTTTTGGGCGTAGGAATGGGGGCTGCCTTTTCGGCGGTTTTGTTTTCTTGTGCAGTACTGGTTTGAAATAGAAAAAAGGAGAACAAGAAAAGGTAGATTCTAGTATTCATTATGAATGGATATTTTTGGTGAAATTAAGCATAATTTTTCTTATTCAAGAGTAGGTACCGTAAGTCTTTTTGACGCTGAAGGACGCTGACTTATTATGACTAATTATGTTTGTTGACTACTAGTTTTGAAACCATACACTTTTTCCAAATCACGCATAAACAAAGGATTGTCGAAGTTTGTAACTTCGATATGTTATGTGATCATATAGCATCGAGGTTGCAAACCTCGACAATCTACGTACCTTAGCAGGAGACAAATACCACCAACATGAAAAATATTCTTTTGCTAGCACTTTACCTACTTTTAAATCCAATACTAATGCCTGCTCAAACAATCACTTCCTCTAAACCAAAAGTATTAATCATCACCACAGGAGGAACAATTGCCAGTGTGAATGGTAAGCCCATGATTGATGGGCCAGCATTAGTACAAGCGGTCCCCACTTTAAAAGAGTATGCGGAGATAGAAGTTATGGTCTTTAGCAAAATTGGTTCTTCCCAAATGACGCCCGGCCATTGGTTGCGATTGGGAAAAAGCATTAACGAATACTTGCAAAAAGATAAAGACTTAGCAGGCATTGTCATTACACATGGTACAGACACAATGGAAGAAACGGCTTTCTTTCTCAATTTAACTATTCAATCACAAAAGCCAGTTGTCCTAGTCGGCTCGATGCGTTCCAGTAATGAAATTTCCGCAGATGGTCCAGCCAATTTATTAAATGCGGTGCGGGTGGTAATTGATCAACAAGCAACAGGGCAGGGCGTATTGGTGGTCTTAAATGAACATATTGGGGCTGCTAGAAATATCTTTAAAACACATAACCGAAACGTCCATACTTTTCATTCTCCTGAATTGGGCTACTTGGGTTTTGTTGATCCTGATGCGATTAAGTTTTATCAAAAAGTAATACATCCGCATACCCATCAATCGGAGTTTGATCTTAGTGATATGGACCAATTGCCTGTCGTAGAAATCGTACAAGATTTTACAGGTTTTGACGAATCCATTTTAAAATATTTTCTCAACAAGGGAATAGATGGCTTAATTATACAAACCTTCGCAGGAGGGCGGATGAGTGCAGGTATGCGAAAAGGATTGATAAAAGCTACAGAAAAACAATTACCAATTGTTGTTACTTCTAGTGTAGCCAATGGTCGAATTATTGGACAATTACCAGCAGAGGTGCCTGCTATTTTTGCAAGTGACCTTCGAGGCAATAAAGCTAGAATTTTGTTGATGTTGGCTTTGACTCAGACTCGTGGGTTAGGGGAGATTAAAGAGATTTTTGAACGGTATTAAGAACCCACCCCAACCCTCCCTTAAAAAGGGAGGGAGTCTCCTCCGAACCAATATTTTTATTTCGTAAGAGACTCCCCTTCTTCGAAAGTGTTGGAGGCGTTAATTGTTCAACTGTCGATTCGTATTAATAATGCCCTCTTACTGATTCTCCTTCACCAATAACTCAAAATCTGCCTGCCCAAATACATCTTTCAATAAGCCATCTTCTTTAAATCGATTAGACCAAAATTCTGATTTCTGTTGTATTGCTTGTTGAAGTAATTGGGTGGCTTGGTCGTATTGACCTAGTGCCACTTGTATTCTGGCTTGGTGATACCACTTAGCTCCAAAAGTATCATGTCGAGGAGGTAAGGCGGGAAAGGAATTAATTTTATCCAATTGTGTTTTGACTTGAGTTACCTTATTTGTTTTAGCATAACAGATACCCAATAATCCGATTAATTCTAATTGATGTCTAGGGGATTTTTCTTGCTCGATGGCGGCTTGTAGATAGAGGATCGCTGTGTCATATGTTTGTGCATAAAAACTAGCGATTGCCCAATTAAGTTGATCTTTTGGTAGTCGTTGATTTGCCCATTCCGAGTAAGCTGCCGCATATTTGTTTAACAATTCTTGTTCTCCCACCAATAGTAATTCATTACAAATGGCTCGATATAAAAATCCTAGATTAGTAGATTTGCCTTTATCGTCATAGATGCCTGATTGTTGGTATTGTAAGAAATACTTAGCTAGGACTTCTGACTTATTTAATTGAATCAAAGATTTTAAATGCTCCCTTGCCAAACCTCGGTACATTTTGGGATACACATACTGTTCGACTATTTTTTGCACTTCTGCAAATTGTTCCGTTTTGTAATACGCCTTTGCTAAGCGGGCTAGTCTGCCATTCCATTCCATCTCTTTGTTGTCATACTGCGGGTCAAAACTCTTTAAAACTTGTAATCCTTTTTGTAGATGATTGGCTTTTAAATAATTCGTTCCAGCTTCGTAATTGGCAGTTTCATCTGTAGGAGATCTTTGGTACAACGTCTCAAATAGTTGGGCCGCTTGTAACCACTCTCCATTTTTTTTAGCGGTAGTGGCTTGTTGTTCTATTGCTTCCGCTGATAATTGTTTTGTGGCTTGGCAAGCAAGCGAAAAGCTAATTCCTAGTAGCAATGTATATCGAATTAGATTCATGAGTAACTTTTATGGAATGTCTACAAAAAAGACAAATTTACACCTACCTCTAAATTATTAAGAGGGAAGTCTTACCTTGTGATGAATTGCATGTCCGCTGAAACAAAAAAACTAAATAGTTTCAAATTCTCAATTATGAAAAAAAATCTTCTAAATATAATACTTCTTTTCTTTTCCATCACAGCGATAGGAAATCCTACCGATCTTGGAACAACCTATATAGAAGCATGGAAAAAATTCTACCCTTCTAAAGCAGTGGCACAGGGCATACATACTGCTATTTTTGACTATGAACACTTAGCAGAGGAGAACATACAACAATGGCTAGACTTCAATCAGCATACATTAAAAGAACTGCAAAATCCGCAATCTGTCTATGTTCAACAAAACAGAATTGATGCGAGGTTATTAAAAGTGCAAGTTAAAAAGGAGATAGATAAATGGGAGCAAAAAGCGATTCATCGGCACTCGCTGACTTTGTACTCTAAGTTAATCGAAAAAGCTACAGAGGAGTTATTAACCGTTACCTATTTATCCAAAAAGGAAAAGACCCAATTGATTTGCAAACGATTATTAGCGATTCAAAACCTTTGTGTGACTGCCCGAAAAAATATAAAGCAATTAGATGAAAAAGAAGTGGAGCGAGGGGTAGCACAGTTGCAGAAAGCACTTATCTATTACGGCAAAACTCTTCCAGATAAAACGACTAATTGGAGGATGTCTTCGTCCTGTCCGACTTATCAAAATATCACTGATAACATTCAGTCTTTAATAAAATATATTGAAACAACTGTCGCCCCTGCTGCTATTGCCAATAAACCCATTTTAGGAAAAACGGAATATGCCAAACAACTCGCCTTATACACCGATAGCGATTTAACGCCTAAACAATTGGAGGCAATGGCATTGGAAGAAATAGAAACTGTTAGACAATTAAAGGGGAGTAGGTTTTTTTAACCACATTAGTGCACATTAGTTGGGTCACATTAGGTACATTAGTTTTTGTGGCTGTCTCATAACATAAATTACAAGAAACAATACAGAATTTTTAACCACATAGCCACAATAGACCACATAGTATTTTGTTTATGTGTACTTTGTACTACAGCCTTGTAGAAGTTTACAAAAAAAACAAAGTTTTTCTGCATAATTCACAAAATCAAACACTTATGATTTTTATTAAAACACATAGCAACATAGGCACATAGCCTTTCAAAAAATTATGAAATGAAATAATTTTTTGAAAGTAAAACTATGTGATCTACTGTGTCTATGTGTTTAAAATAACAAGTGTTTAGTTGTGGCTTCGCCACCATAGGACTTTGTGGTAAAATTAAATTTTGCGCTATTTTGTGAAATTAGACTTATGAGACAGTCTCTATGTTATTTGGATTTTGCTTTAGTCATAGCCATCAAATACGCTTCCGCTGCTTTACGAGAATCTTCATCTTTCATCGCACTCAGCAACATATCCCCTTCTGCCGAACCCACATAAGCCGCCCCAATATGCTGACTAACGGCATTTACTTGTTCCTTAGTCATGATGATAGGAACGGAAGGTTTAGCAGCTAGCGTTTGCGCGAATTGTAGACATTGATTGGCTAGATCCTCTGTAGGAATGATTCGATTAACAACTCCTAATGTGTGAGCTTCAGTAGCATCAAATCTACGGCAAGTCATAATCAACTCCTTGGCTCTGGCAGGTCCAATTTCACTTACCAATTTTGGCAAGCCACCCCAACCCAGAGGAATACCCAAATCTATTTCTGGTATTGAAAAAAACGTCCCTTCTGCTACGATCCTAAAATCACAAGCTAACATCAAAACCAATGCTCCGCCTACGGCAAATCCATGTACTTGGGCAATGGTAATCGCTCGCATATTTTCAATAGCTTGCGCCATCCGAAAACCGACTTGTCCTTTATCTCGACGCTCTATCCAAGATTCAGTTTGGGCAGATAGATTTGAAAATTCATTTACATCCGCACCCGCAGAAAACGTTCTACCTGCTCCTTTAATGATGACTACTCGTATCTGTTTTTGTTGGTTAAACCAATGAGCAGCGGTAGCTAATTCTTCTAAACATTCCCCACTCAATGCGTTTAATCTTTTTGGACGGTTGAGGGTTAGGAACGCGATGTTTCCTTTTGTTTCTAATTGGAGGGTGTTGAAGGTTGGTTGCATAGTATTGAATTGTTGTGTTAACGCTAAATACGGTCTTTGAAAGTTAGAAAGAAGTAGGGGATTTAGATTTGCCAAATTTTAAAAATTTGGCAAATCTCACGTTGGAAAAATTAAACAAGAATTTCTTCTAATTTGCCAGCGACTTCCAAACCTGCATTCCTGCCCACATCTTCTAATAAAATCTTTTTACTTTTTTTGTGCCTTAATTTTACCTCTATTTTGGCAATCATACTTTCTTCTATTCGGCCATCCATAAAGCCACCAATAGGCGAAGCCAAAGCTGTAGCTGCCTCTCGTCTAGCAAAAATTTCTAAATGGTACTTGGTGTTTTCTAATACGACTTGGACAATTTTCTGGTCTGCATAACACTTCCTCAATTTCGTCAAATTATAAGTGGTAAATTCAATGAGTCGATCTCTTAACCAAACGCCTGCTATATATCCAACAAACGAAGTGCCGAGCCAAGGAATATTAGCAATAGATGATTTTAAAGAAATACCTTGTTCTGAAAAGTGGTTCGTTTGCATCCATATATACGCACTTGGAAAGGAGCGGCCCCAATCTTTTTCCATATAGCCTCTTCCGCCCGTAAAGTCAATTGCTGTTCCTTCAATCGTCAATGCCCCTTGAATACTATGATCCATACTGAGGATACCATGATAGCACTGCATAAAAGGAACAAACGAAAAAGGGCCCATGATATTAGGCGAATACCAACTATTGGACCAAGGCACTTGGTTTTGAAAGGTCAATTGACCTTTTACATCTAGTAGGTCTAATTGCAAGCCATTTTTTACAAAAGAATTATTGGCTATTCTTACTTGAAATTTACCAGGCGTTGGAACAAAATCTGCTGCTTTAAATTGATGGTAAGCCGCTTTTAATTTTCGTCCATCCAACACTTGAATAAAGGATTGCTGTTGACCATTTTCGTCCATAGCAATACCGGGAATAAAGGCAAATGCTTGGTCTTCGGTTGCATTGACTACTTTATAATACCAACCTTCAAAGTACCGCTTCGTTTTCCCCCAGCCATGATATTGCTCTGCATGGAATAGGGCTTGCCATTTGTTTTTTATCATATAGGATAGACTAATTTTTAGTAAATGTAGGATGCGAGTTACAAAAACGGATTGAATTAAATGTTAATTCTTAATAGAAATTGGCTTTCGAGGCGGTAAATGTCCCAAGCCCATTTTGGTTAATAATGCTCGATAGCGAGGGTCTTGTTGAATTTCTTGGGCGATCGTTCAAATTTCCAAACTTGAACCCTATATCTTTCCCGTCTCCTGACGGAATTTTTCTTAAAGTGACATAGTACTATTACTTACTTATCAGAAAGAAATCCTTTTGTTTTGGGAGATTTTGTTACAATAAGAGCCTTATTTGTTACGAAGATGTACCTGTAAAAATCAACCTCTCTATACTTTTACCACCATTAACCTCACCTAACTGAAAGAAACCTTTATATCACCAGAAGCTGTGATAACACTAATAGTAGAACAACATTGAAGGTACAGGAAATAAATAACCTACCCCTTTGGGCGAAGTTATTTATTCCTGATCTTTTAATCAACTGATTGTAACTCATCAAGGTATCTGGATTTGTTGACTACTAAACAGAAGAAAACCACTTACACAGTAGGAAGAAATTAGGCATGAATTTACATTACTATTCAATTTAGTATAATGAAACACTATTCTAAAGAGAATTTCAAAAGTATTACCTCACACTAATCATGTCATAATCCTACATTCAATAGCCGCTTTGTGTTATTATCAATACTATGAGAGACTTAGGACAGTATTATTGCGGATGATAAAGACTATAGCCTTTTAATACTCCAAACCTAACTCATTATAGATTTACAGAGTGTTTGAGCGAAAGCGGATAATAGACCTCCTTTGTTTTAAAAGTAACAAGGAGGTTTTTTTTATTAGGATTGTGGTTTAGTAGGTAGTTTTAAAATAGCCTTCCGCGCTTCCTTCCCGAAACGCCTTAGGATTATACCCATAAGTCTCTTTGAAAATCTGCGAAAAATAAGAAGGCGACTTAAAACCAACTTGATAGGCAATTTCTGAGATAGTTAAAGTGCCAGCAGCCAATAATTCTTTTGCTTTTTCCAATCGCACAAAGCGAATATAAACGCTGGTGGACTTGCCAGTTAAAGATTTAATTTTTCGATGCAATTGAGAACGGCTCAAATGAAGAAGACTGGCTAATTCTTGGGCAGAAAAAGAGTCGACATGGAAATGAGTTAATATTGCTGTTTCTAATTTTTGGACGAACTGGTCGGATGGATGTTCTATAGACTTTTTCTTTTTGTTGGAGGTGAGTAATCCCTTTGTATATTTTTTTTGTATGCGCAAGCGAAGGGCTTGTAAGTTAGCTAATCGAATCAATAATTCCGCTTTATCAAAAGGCTTGGTGAGGTAGGCATCTGCCCCTTGAGTGAGTCCTTTGAGGCGATCCTGTTGCGTTACTTTAGCGGTGAGTAGTAGGATAGGGATGTGTGCAGTTTGTTCATCTGCTTTTAGCGTAGCGCATACTTCGTAGCCATTTTTGTTGGGCATCATCACATCACAAATAATGAGGTCTGGTATTTTTTCAATCGCTACCATAATGCCCTTTTCCCCATCTATTGCATGAAGGGTTTGGTAAGCTGGCGTTAAGCAAGTAATTAAATATTGAGCAACATCTTTGTTATCTTCTATAAGGAGGATCAATGGTTGTTCCGTATTAGCTGTATGGGGAGGATAGGAGTGAACTATTTCCAGCGGTTCCTTTATAGTTATAGTAGCCGTCTCCAACGGTAAAGTGGCTGTTTCTTTTGCAGCTAAATTTTTAATAGGTAGTAATACTTCAAAAGAGGTTCCTAGTTCCCATTTACTTTGTACTTGAATCTGTCCTTCTAATAATTCTACTAATTCTTTAGTCAATGCTAAGCCAATACCCGTACCCCCAACTTGTTGAGTAGTTGTTTCTTCTGCTTGGTAGAAGCGATCAAAAATTTTAGGGAGATCTGTCTCTTTTATTCCGATTCCTTCATCCTTTATATTGATGCGTAAATACGCTTGGTCGGCTTGTTGGATTTGACTGAGATGGACAATCACCTTTCCTCGTTCGGGGGTAAATTTAATGGCATTGGACAATAGATTGGATAAAATGATAGATAGTTTTTGAGCATCCGTATCCATGAAAAGTTCCTCCATTTCAGTATAAACCATCCAGTTGATTTGCTTTTTGGTAGCCATGGATTCAAAGCTTTCGCAGACATATTTGATATAGGGAATTACATCTATTTGTTTTGCCGCCACTTCCATTTTTCCATTGTTCAGCTTCGCTAAGTCTAGCATCTGATTGATCAAAGTCAACAAGTT
>CALJIQ010000409.1 GCA_937973995.1 uncultured Saprospiraceae bacterium | reverse complement strand
TTACTTTAATTTTTTTTGATTTTTGATTACTAATTATTGATTTTTAGCTAATTACGCGTGTTTATCGTGAATTCTCAATGTTGTGTTACCTCTAATTTTGAACAGCTTTAAAATCTTACAATTTTAAAGCTGTTCAAAATTGAGATAACATAACTGCTTATCCTTAAATAATAAATTAGGTTATCTCGATTTTATTGCTAAAGGAGTTTTTGAGAAACTCCTTTAGCAATAAAATCAGAGCTAACCCAATTGCGTTTATTGAGAACTTACTGTTTATCACGTTTGTAGAATAATTAATAATCAGTAAATAATAATGTCCTTCCACGCAATCAGAAAAAATGATTCATTACATAAGCAATACGGGAGGCGGAGCGCCTGTCAATTTTGAACAAGCGATATTAGACGGCTTTGCTATAGACGGAGGGCTATATGTACCAACGGAATTACCTCAAATATCCTTAGCTACCTTAACCTCTTGGCAAGGCTTATCCTACCAAGAACTGGCATTGGAGGTCTTGTCCCTATTTATAGATGAAACAACCATCCCTCGAACAGATTTAAGAGAAATTATACAAACGGCCTATGCTCCTTTTGAATTGAAGTCGGTCATTCCGCTAAAGCCCTTGAAGTCGGTCCCAAATACGTTCATGTTAGAATTATTTCATGGGCCAACGCTTTCTTTTAAAGATGTTGGGCAGGCCTTCTTAATCAATGTGGTCAATTATTTTTTAAAGCGAAAAGAGCAGCATTTATCTGTGATTGTTGCCACTACAGGTGATACGGGTCCAGCTGCCGCTTACTTTGCAGCGGGGAAATCGAATATGGATGCTTGGGTTTTGTATCCAAGTGGAATGATTACGCCTGAGCAAGAACGCCAAATGACCACCCTACCCCATCCCAATATCCACCCTGTTGCCGTAGCTGGTTGTCCAGATGGTGGCGATGATTTGGATTTGGTCATTGCCAATTTATATGCGAATATTCCTTTCAAGGAGCAACTACAATTATCCAGTGTCAACTCTATCAATTGGGGTCGGATACTCATGCAATCGGTCCATTATTTTTATGGCTATTTATTAGCAATTGATAAAGTCGGAGAGCCCATTCATATGTCTGTACCGTCAGGAGGATTTGGAAATTTATGTGCTGGTGGCTTGGCTAGAAAAATGGGATTACCTATTAAATGTTTTGTAATTGCCAATAATCGGAATGACAGTCTAAATCGAATTTTCACCAAGGGTCTATTTTTAAAAGCTCCTTTATACGAGACACCCGCCTCTGCGATTGATATTCTGATTCCCTACAATTTCTGGAGGTATTTATATTTCTGCGAAGGCGTGCAATCGGAACAAATTAAGCACTGGAAAACCACTTTTGATACTACTGGACAATTGCAGTTTGAGGAAGCTACGTTTGAGTCCTATCGTAGGGGTTTTTTATCTTATCAGGTATCCAACGCAGCAACCTTAAGCACCATTAAAAGCGTCTATGAGGCAGAACAATATTTATTAGATCCACATGGCGCGGTTGCGATACAAGCAGCTCAACAGCTTTCTGATCAATTGGGAACTGAGAAAATGGTCTGCTTAGCAACTGCTCATCCAGCAAAGTTTTCAAAGGTGATAAAAGAAGCCCTGCAAGTGACCCAATTACCATCGGAGGCTACTCATCCTTCTATTGAAAAAGCAAAAAGCAAAGGCGAGAAAAAACATAGTTGCCATCATGATTATTTAGAGTCTGCTCTCATGGAGATGATGGAAGTTAATTGGGCGTTTACGAAAGGGAAAAAGGAAATATCATAATGGCACAATACACCCAACTCTCTTTAGATCAAGCCAGCATTTTTTTAGAACAGCAATACGGAATTAAAACAGTGCAAACAATAAAGGTCTTAAGCGGCGGATCAGAAAACACCAACTATATTATCACTACTGCTCATCAAGCATATGTCTTGACAATATGCGAGCAAAAATCAATTGAAAGTGCGAGCCAGTTAGCTAACTTATTAGTCTATCTAAATGCAAATGGATTTGCTACCTCCCAAGTCATTCCCACTATTGACGAGCAATTAACCAGCAGTTTTAAGAACAAGCCAGTACTACTTAAAAATTATTTACGGGGAACCATTCAAAAGAATTTATCCCCTGAATTGCTACATACCATAGGGCAGCAGTTGGCGCAATTGCACCAATTACCTATCCCTGCTTCTTTACCTACTTCCGTTGCTTTTGGCATCGACCAATTTGATTTAATAAGGCGATATGCAGAAGGTTCTACTTTTCATCGTTGGTTAGAAAATATGGAGCAATATATTCGTCCCTATCTAATTGACCAATTGCCACAGGCACTCATCCATAGTGATCTTTTTTTCAACAATATTATTGTGCATCCAGATAAGCAGCGTGCCACAATAATGGATTTTGAAGAAGCTTGTTTGTACTTTCGAGTATTTGATATAGGCATGACCATCGTAGGAACGTGTTGTGAATCCAGTACATTAGATTCCAAGAAAACAGCTAGTTTACTAAGAGGCTATCAAGAGGTAATTCCTTTACTTCCCATTGAGAAAACAGCGTTGCAAACACATGCCGTTTATGCCGCCACTGCTACTGCATTTTGGAGGCATAAAAACTTTAATTATGTGCATGTGATACCAGAAAAACGTAACCACTATCAGGAGATGCAATTATTAGCAAATAATATTAAAGCAATGGATGCGAAAGAATGGTTTTAATTACCTCTCTTTTTTTTCTTACTACTGGATATTTTAAGTAGTCAGAGGTCAGACCCTCTGACTACTTAAATCGTTTTCACAATTTTATCCCATTCTCAGTATAAACATTGTCAACATAAGCACAATCCCTATTTTTTTAGTCAACCATATATTCTAACTCCGAAAAACAAGTATCTTTATCGGAAAATAAGACAATCTGAAGACCCACACTCCACATAACAATCAAGCTAAGCACTTCGTTAATAGTGGAATAGACAACCTAGAGTTGTTTACAGGGTCTTTTACTACCTACCAATTCAAACCGCATTTTCACGATAGCTATACCATTATTTTCCTAGATTTAGGTGTTGGCGACTATTCTTACAGCAATAATGACCAAATTATTGAAACGGGCGGTATGTTGGTCTTAAACCCCTTTGATGTGCATACAGGGCGGTCTGTGGAAGGCTATCCTTGGCATTTTAGTAGCATGTATATTTCTCAAAAAATTATGCAGCGGGCGATGAGCAGTATGGGTATCCATCATAGCTTACCTATTTTTAAAAATAATATCATTACCGATCATCGGATTTTCAATAAAGGGCACAAGGCCTATCCTGACTTGATCTATGGAAAAAACACGGTAGCCTCTGAAAAAATATTAATGCAGTTTTTACGTGCTTTGATTGAAAAATATGGGTCGGTAAACGGTAAACAGCAGCCAGTGAGCGGTGAACGAGAACAACCTGCTATCGAAGGAATTAGAGACTATATACATGAGCATTATTTATCGGATCTCTCTGTGAAGCAATTAGCGCAACAGATACAGATGACAGAGTACAACTTGGTCCGACAGTTCAAAAAGACCTATCATCTCCCCCCTCGTCAATATTTATTGAATCTTCGCATTGAAAAAGCCAAGAAACTATTGGCCAATCGGTTTTCCTCCACTCAAGTTGCCTACCAAACAGGGTTCTTTGACCAAAGCCATTTTATTCGACATTTCAAACGGTTTATAGGGGTTACACCTAAACAGTTTGCTTCTAAAATTGGGTAAGAAAAATGGGTCAACCATTTGTTATTTGGGGATTATATCGAAATAATATACTGCGGACGGGATAAATTACCGAAAATGCTTGAATCGTTTATTTGTTTAACTGTTTATTCGTTTACAAACTATACTTGGATAAACAGTTCAACAATTCAACAAATAAACAGTATTGGAAAATCGGATATTTATCCC
>CALJIQ010000408.1 GCA_937973995.1 uncultured Saprospiraceae bacterium | reverse complement strand
CAGGCTAATATTGTTCAAAATTTTATTGGAATCGTTAGCCCTACCTCCACCAAAAATCCTTTCTTTCTAAGTGCGATTCAGCAATTAGAAGAAGTCGTCCAAATTTATCGAATTGAAGAAATTATCTTTTGTTCAAAAGATGTCCCTTCCCAAGAAATCATGAAGTGGATGACTACATTAGGCGCAACCATTAATTATAAAATTGTACCTGCGGAGAGTATGAGCATCATTGGTAGTCATTCTAAAAATACGCCAGGAGAACTATATACCGTAGAAGTTAAATATAATATTGACACGCCTTTGCAACGAAGGAATAAAAGATTGCTCGATATTCTGGCTGCTATCGCATTATTAATCAGCAGCCCAATCGTATTATTTATGGTGCATCAAAAAGGTGGTTTTATTCAAAATATATTTTCTGTATTATTTGGCAAAAAGACTTGGATCGGCTACTCCGATTCTATCTCCACTTTTAATTTACCTACCCTAAAGCAAGGCGTTCTTTCGCCATCCATCAATATGGGCAAACTCCAACTGGAAGAACATACCGTTCAACGACTTAATTTTTTATATGCTCGGGATTATAATTGGGGAAAGGATTTATCTTTACTTTCAATTGGTTTTGGACAATTAGGTAATTAATATTATGACATTTAAGAATTTTAGACCCACAGAGGTAACTGGTTCGCCAGCAGATAAAACACTGAGTAAGATAGCAAAGAGCATTGAGAAATATTTGTTGGACAGCAATTCCATTTTATTTACTGATTTGGATACTCAAAGCATCAAAAATCTTGCTATTATCATCACAGAATTTGCCGAGGATACCTATTTCGAAATAGGCATGTGGGAAAGTATAGAACAACATAATTCAAAACTATTTGGAAACCCACTACCCTTATCTAAACCAGAGTCTATAGCACATAGTGACTTCCCATTTGATGAGTACCGTATATCCCATTTACTCTGGAATGTGTTAATGATTTTAAAAAATGTTTGGTTTAGTCCACATCATGCAAGTCTTTTAAAAGTTTCTGAGGAATTATCCTACTTACTTGAAAAATCTTTTAAGTATATCAAAGGGCAATCTACTGTTAAGAAATTTCTAGCTCTACCTAATAAAAATGGCACTGATATAAAAAGAAAATTGGTATGGGTAGGATTAAAATCCTACCTATTTCGTGATTTATGCAAAAAATATTTAATAGAAAAGGAAGCAGTAGACTTAGATTATAATAACACCATCCCATACTGGGATGATTTTATTTGTCAAGAATGTACCTTATGGTCTGGTATGGGTGTATTAGATGTAGTTGCTAATACCATAAAGGTATCAGAATCTCAAAAAAATGAAATTTCTTCTTGGTATGAACGACATGCTGCCATTTACAAAGTTGATGAAATTACGAGTAGTGTAATAAAACTAAACAACCTTATCATAAATAAACCCTATACTGTTTACGAAACTGGCAATTGGGAAAACTTCGAAGAGGGACAAATTATTTATGGTAGTTTAGTTCCTTTCAATGGAAAGTGGTACTGGTCAGGAAATCAATCTTTAATTCCCTCTATAAATGAGGAAAAATTACAAATACTTATTGCCAACTTTTCTTCTAAAAATCCTTCCATAATTTACAGATATGACAAAGAAAGGCTAGGTAAAGCCAAAATCCAATTATTAGATTACAAAAAGTACTTCCTTGAATTTCATGGAAACGATTTTGTAATTTTCAATACGGGCAAAGAGGTTATTCAAGCAAATACAGAAAAACTCCTGTATCAGCAAAGACAAATTCTTGGAGAAGAAAAATTTGAAGAACAAAAAGCTCACTTAGAAAAAATACATGAGAACAATTTTCAGGATCCTTCTGAAGGACTTCTTAATTCCACAGACGGAGTGTGTTTATTTTTTCACCCCTTAGAAGGAGACCAAATGACACTAGGATTCCATGATTTTATTAGCGGTCTACAAAAAGAAGATAAAGCCTTAAACGAAAAAGAATTAGATGCTATTTATGCTTATTTCCAAGATGATATTGTGAGTCCAGAATTTATCCATAGAATCATAGATCATTATAAAACTGATAAAACTATAGCAAAAGCATTCTACTTAAAAAAATGTCCTAGTTATTGGTTAAGTTATATTCTCAGAAAACATAAGGGTAAATACTATCGCACTGTTTATCCATTCTTGACTGTTTTGACCGAAGAGGAGGCAGCCTTATTAAGGAGACAGATTTCCTAGTAAAAAGCTAAAGAAATGTAAAATTCCCACCAAGAACACTTATTTAATCAAAGAACCTCAATTATTCATCGAAAATCCTTGTAGATTCTCCTAAAATTTGGTCATCTTCGCAGCACGCATCAAAACTCACGTAGTTCGAGTCGTCAATCATTCATGTATTGATTACGATTGCTTTAAGCCCTCAGAGTGAGTTCACATAACTAGCTAAATCCTTAACTTTCCCAATTATAAAGCCAATTAAAAAATTCAAATTTTTTCACCCTTAAATTTAGTTCGTATGAAAATACGCTCCCTTGTCTGGATGCTATTGGCATTTATGACGACTCATTTGTCTGCACAAATGAATAAGATTGATTTTGTTGAATATGACCTTGATAATGGTCTGCATGTTATTCTACATCAAGACAATTCTACCCCGATCGTAGTAGTTGGCGTCATGTATCATGTTGGCTCTAAAAACGAGAAGGTAGGTAGAACGGGTTTTGCTCACTTTTTTGAACACCTATTATTTGAAGGCTCAGAGAATATTGAAAGAGGAGAATTTGATAAGCATATCACTAATAATGGTGGGTCTAATAATGCCTATACCTCGCAAGACAAGACGTACTACTATGATCTCTTACCAAGTAATCAATTAGCTTTAGGGCTTTGGCTGGAATCCGAGCGGATGCTACATGCTAAGGTAGATAATAAAGGTATTGAAACGCAAAGAGAAGTAGTAAAGGAAGAAAGAAGACAACGATATGAGAATCAGCCTTACATGAGTTTTCAATTAAAAGCTTTAGAAAATGCTTATTCCGATCATCCTTATCGCTGGGCACCGATTGGATCTATGGAAGATTTAAATGCAGCGGAAGAAGATGATTATGTAAATTTTTACAAAGATTTTTATACCCCTAATAATGCTGTTTTAACGATTGCAGGAGATATTGACATGGCAGAAGCAAAAGCAATGGTCAAAAAATATTTTGCCACGATCCCTGTAAAGAAAGCAGAAATATACAGACCTAGCACCCAAATGGCGCCGATTGCAGGAGAGGTAATAGATACGGTTTATGATAATATTCAATTACCTGCTGCTTTTCAAATTTATAGAATTCCTGCCTTGGGGACTCCTGATTATTATGCCGTACAAATGCTAACGACCTTACTTTCAGGTGGTCAAAGTTCTAGACTATACAAATCCTTAGTAGATGACCAGCAACTAGCTTTACAAACTGGCAATTTCGCTTTTGAAACCGAACATCCAGGTATTGCCATTGCCTATGGTATTAGCAACCAAGGCGTGGAAATTGATAAGGTACATGCTGCTATAGATGCAGAGATAAAGAAAGTGCAGGAAAATCTAATAGACGAAAAAGAATTTCAAAAATTGATTAACCAAAGAGAAAGTAATTTTATACAATCCAATTCCAGAGTAGAAGGTATCGCTGAAAGCTTAGCTAATTATCATATGTTTTATGGAGATGCTGATTTGATTAATACAGAGTTGGATAGGTATTTAAAAGTAACTAGAGAAGATATTCAAAGAGTCGCTAAAGAGTATTTTAAATTGGACCAAAGAGTATTGCTTACTTATTTAGCCAAGTCGGATATGCCCTAAA
>CALJIQ010000407.1 GCA_937973995.1 uncultured Saprospiraceae bacterium | reverse complement strand
ATTTAGATTTTGACTTTCTTTTTTTCATCGAAAAAAAAATAAACAAAAAATTCTAGTCAAAAAAAACTCGCTTCTTAGCTCTTTGATGCTCTGGCATCAAGCCTACGCTAATGCTCAAACAGTTTTTTGACAAGCCACCCGCTTAGATGTTGACTACGGGACGTTAACTAGATGCAACTTATCATAATTAACTTGACTTACTACTTAGTTGGGTGTAAAATATTACATTTAGTTGATTAAAGTTCTGTTAAGGGATGATTTTGCAAAAAATAGGACAATTAAACGGGCGCTAGTTCGAATTTACAAAAAGCATACAATTTGTTAACTTCTTACTTGAAGAGGGCGATAATAATCTAACCATCTACCATCAATTGAAAATACTCACTATGTCTAAATTTCTATTTCCCAAAATTGAGCACTATTGTTCTGCTTTGGTTGAAGAGGCTAACTTGATTCCAGATGAAAGAAAAAAGCAACTTAAAGAACTTAGTGCTTATCTAGGCAAAAGTTATCAAGTGAAGGAAACACCCCAAATTATCGTCATCTGCACCCACAATTCCAGAAGAAGCCACTTAGGACAAATCTGGTTAGCTATTGGAGCCGATTACCTGAATTTACCACCTTTAGCTACCTATTCAGGCGGCACCGAAGCGACGGCATTTAATGAGCGAGCAGTTCAAACTTTAGATGATATAGGGTTGGAAGTCGTGAAGAATGGGTCAGTTGATAATCCTGTATATAAATTGTATTGGTCGTACACTATGTCTCCCTATCAAGCATTTTCTAAAAAATACGATGCGAAGCCTAATCCTACTACCCGATTTGGTGCCGTAATGGTTTGTACAGAAGCAGATGAAGGATGCCCTGTTATTCCAGGCGCAGGGTTCAGAATAGCGCTACCATATGAAGATCCTAAGGCATTTGATGGCACCGACTTAGAAAGGGTAAAATATGAGGAGCGTTGTCGGCAGATAGGGCGGGAAATGCTGTATGCTTTGAGTACTGTTGCTTTTTAAAATACCAAATACCAAGTACCAAATACCAAATACCAAATACCAAACAGGATAAGGAGTGGTTGGAATTTGGTGCTTGGAATTTGAGATTTCCTAACCTAATGGATTTTGGCCTTCGTCAAACTCCCACTTTCCATCTGTTTTTTGTTTGCCTTCCATGCGGTTAGAAGTATTTTCTCTTCTAGTATAATCATCCTGCCGTTGTGGTAAATTTTGGTTATTTACCTGCTTATTAGCAGTAAATTTTTTATACATTCGGAATAACATTGGACCGAACATGATTAAGTATCTGAGTAAACGTCCCATTGAATAGATATTTATGTTGTAACTTTTGCGAGGTTACTATTGAAAAAAAATAAATAGGTCTTAATTTGGACTATTTTCTTCGGGTGATGTCACGTTTGCAAAAGTTATTGAAACCGTAAATCCCCAACTTTATTCCACAACAAAACTATCCGACTCCCGATAAGCAGCAATCAACTTTTCTTCGCCATCCGCTCCTTTGTAGAAATTACCATGTTCCATGCCTAAAATATCGTTGAATCCCCTGCTATGGATGTATTTAAAGACATTTTTGTAGTTGATTTCACCAGTGGTTGGTTCTTTTCTACCGGGGTTATCACCGATCTGAAAATAGGCGATTTGATCCCAGCTTTTTTCAATATTGGGGATTAAGTTGCCTTCTTGAATTTGTTGGTGATAAATATCAAATAAAATTTTACAAGCTGGACTATCTACCGCCTCACAAATTTGATACCCTTGAGCAGCCTTGGTTAAAAATAAGCCAGGATGATCTCTAAAATTCAAGGGTTCTAAAACCATCGTTATATTGTGAGGGGTAAGTAGGTCACTTGCCATTTTTAGTGTTTCGATGACATTATTGGTTTGGTACCCCATGTCTTGCCGAAAATCTATCAATCCAGGAACCACCGTCATCCACTTGGCATTAACGCGTTTTGCTACCTCAACGGATTCCTTTATTTGAGTTAAAAATTCTTCTCTAAAGTCTGGTTCACCGCTTGCTAAATTAGGTTGATTCCAGTAGATTTTATGAGCAACAAATACACCCATATCCATGCCTCTTTTCGCCATAGTTTGAGCAATTTTCTCTTGCATAGCCACTGCTCTGTTCTTCATCCCGTTGTCCTCCATCGCTGTAAAACCTTGATCGGCCATGAAGTTTAGTTGGTCTATTAAATCTTCTCCAGCTGTATTTTTGAACATCCCAAAATGAGGCGCATATTTAAGTTTAAAAGCAGGTGGGGTAGTGGGGTTAGATGTAATTGAGGCAGTAGTAGCCGCTGTACAGGCAGTAGCACTTGCAGCTAAAGCAGTAGTAGCTAGGCTACTTGTTTTGATAAAAGCTCTTCGTTTCATGTTTGTTTAGTCATTGGTCATTAGTCAATAAGTCAATTGTTATTGAATCAAAAACGAATAGTAACCAATGACAATTGACCTACTGACTGATGACTTTTTTAGATCACCACAAGGTAACATTTTTAAACTTTTTCAAAAACTTTTTCCCTTTTTTGGGCGGTAGTACACTTAGGGTAGAGGCCAGGGCATCTGCCAAAGCACAAGAGGGTGCTTGTACATTAATAATATCATTGTGGGTCATGCCCACTCCTGTTTTGGGATTGATGATATGAGAATATTTCTGGTTATTCCAATCTAAATGTTGATAGGTTTTTCCAGAACTGGCAATGGCAAGTTGATCCAAATAGACCACATGCTCTTGCTCTTTACGATTGGACCAAACTTTTGCTTCTTCATCAAAATAGTCCAAATTAGGCGTACGGGTAGTTCTAGATAAAAATTTTATTTTCCAGCCTGCGGCATCAGGAGGACGTCCATGTCCATATATATCACCGCCACCGTCAATGAGTGCGGTGGTAATACCTTGTTGAAGGAGCACTTTACAGACTTCATCTACCGTGAATCCTTTTGCGATTCCCCCCAAGTCTAAGCGCATTCCTGATTTTTTTAAGGATACACTATGTTCTTTGGGATATAATTTTAGGTGTTTATAACAAACCTTTTTTTGAGCCTCTTCCAATTTTTGTAGGTCTGGATAAGCTTGTTGTCGGATGGCTCGTCTCCATAGTTTACTCAATGGTCCGATGGTGACATCAAAAGCACCTCTACTTTTTTTAGCGATGTCTTGAGCCATAAAAAGAACTTCCCATAATTCTTTACTAACAAATACTTTCTGCCCTGTTCCAGCAGTCATCGATAAGCGACTTAATTCGCTACTGGCCTCATAATCGCTGAAGATGGCATTTAATTCATCTACCCGTTGGAAGGCGGCTTCTGCTGCTTTGTCCGCTACTGTTTGATCGGTAGCATATAAAGTAAGTCGAAACTCCGTTCCCATTTTGGGTTGTTGGTATTCGAATTTTTCTAACGTTTGGGATCGTAGGAGATGGGGAAAAGTAACTTGGGGGAGGATCAAATAGATACAAAGGACTTTCCATAGATGAAAATATCCATTAATTCGTTTCTCCATAATGTTTCAACAATTTTCTTTCTGTTACGGGATAGTTATAGGGGTGTTGATAATTGTGCGTTGTTTGTTGGCTAACTAAAGACATTTGGATTGAAATTCCAAATTCCAACGTTCGAACTTCAAGCACCAAGTTTCAAATTCCAAGATTCAATTTGCACGTTAAGTTGAAATTTGAAATTTGGTGCTTGGTACGCTATACTACCTTGGTCTCACCAGGAATAGCTATCGGATAAAATCCATCTGCATTCGGCAGAACGGGTGGATTAGCTTTCCAAGAATATTCTTTTGGAGCTAAACTAATATTGGAATTAAGCGCAGCATCCCATTCAATAACTTGACCAGAATAGGTTGCCATTCTACCCATGATAGAAGTCAGCGTAGCTTTTGCCCCATTCTCTGCATCCGCATATTTATATTCCCCTTTGGCAATCGCTTCAAAGAGCAAATCATGTTCTACCTGATAGGGATTCCGATCTTTTTTATCGTTGTGATCCAGTATTTTGTATCCTGTTTTAGTTTTGATGACTCCAGGTTTAGGAGCAGAACCATTCGTACCGTGGAAGGCTTCACTCACTCTGTTTTGGCAGCCTTTAATATGGCGACATTGGCTAAACATTCTAGACCCGTCTTCATATTCATACTCTAGAAAATGATGATCGAAAATTTCACCGTGATCTTTACCATTTCTTACTTGTCGCCCTCCCATACCATGTACTCTTGTGGGATATGCCTGTTTTACCCAATTACCTACATCTAGGTTATGGATATGTTGCTCCGTAATGTGGTCTCCGCATAGCCAGTTGAAATAATACCAATTTCTCATTTGATACTCCATTTCCGTTTGACCTGCTTCTCTTGGTCGAACCCATACACCAGCACTATTCCAATACACTCTTGAAGAGATAATATCACCAATGACTCCTTCATGCATCATCTCTACCCAATTCTGGTAAATCTTTTGATAATGACGTTGTAAGCCTACTACTACATTTAATTTCTTTTTCTTTGCCTCTTCTGCCACTGCCAATACCTTTCGTACCCCTGGACCATCCACCGCCAATGGTTTCTCCATGAATACATGCTTGTTTTGATTGATCGCTTCTTCAAAGTGCATCGGTCGGAATCCTGGAGGGGTCGCTATTAAAACAACATCTACCAGCGGTATTAATTTTTTATAACCCTCAAAACCTGAAAATTTATGTTCATTTGGAACATCAATTTTAGATCGCATATCTATCGGCTCATCACTAGACCAATCTTGAAAATTAGGGTCGGTAATTCGTTTATAGCATTTCTCCATATTGTCCTCAAAAGCATCGCACATCGCTACTAACTTCACATTTTGTCCAGAGTTCAATGCTTGCACTACAGCTCCTGTTCCACGACCACCACAACCAATCAACCCAATTTTTATCTCATCAGCGCCATCAATATGCGCTTTAGCCATTAGGCTAGGCGAAAGCATTAAGCCACCCATTGCCATGCTGGAATTCTTGACGAATTGGCGACGGTTGAGACCAGAATGATGTTTTTCGTCTTTCATTTTAATGTCTATATTTAGTTTATTAAGTAGTCTGACAAAAATAAGTTAACAACTTTGCTTTTCAGTTGATTGATTATTAATTACTGATTATTAGCTAATTAGGCGTGTTCAGTAGCGTCTGGAAAATAATTAATAATCAATAATTAATAATGTCACACT
>CALJIQ010000406.1 GCA_937973995.1 uncultured Saprospiraceae bacterium | reverse complement strand
GAAAAAAAAAGAAACAAAAAATTCTAGTCAAAAAAAACTCGCTCCGCTCAAACAGTTTTTTGACAAGCCTCCCGCTTAGATGTTGACTACGGGACATTAACTAGATGCAACTTATCATAATTAACTTGACTTACTACTTAGTAATGAGGGATGAATAAAACGCATAAGTTGACGAAGTTAATTTTTTCTCTGGCAAGGCAAAAAACGTAGGCGATGCAGGGCATCGGCGAGGCTTTTTAACGTAGCCAGAGGAGAAATTAGCGAAGTAAAGTTGTGCGGATTATTTTTCCCTCATTACTTAGCAATTATTTGAAGATTCTCCCACAGATCAAAATGGTATCTGTGGGAGATTTTTATTATTTTGGATACTCAATTTTCTAAGATTTAATAATTCTAGCTGTTTTAGTAGAACTACTTTTTATGAAGCTCTATAGAGAAATCACACCACTCCAGTCGAATGATTTTTTCGGTATTTATCACTACCCAGAAGCTACCTTTGATTATCCACTTCATAGTCATCCTGAATATGAAATTACGCTACAGATGAATTCAGCTGGTAATCGAGTAATCGGAGATAAGATAGATAAATACGAAAATATAGACTTGGCACTAATCGGACCTAACCTCACCCATAGCTGGGATAATGTAGATGCAGATAAGAAAAAATATCCAGTAGCTTCTGTTATTTTTATTCATTTCGAGGAACATCTTTTCGATCACCTATTAACTAAAGAAGTTTTCTTACCTATTAAAATGATGCTGCAGTACGCTACACGTGGTATTGTATTCAAAGGAAAAACGAGAGCAAAGGCAGCAAAGCAAATGAAAGCTATGCTAAAGCAATCCCTGTTTGAGGCTAGTATTTCTTTTTTAAAATTATTACAATTATTAGCTACCTCCGATGAAAAAAGACTGATTGCTAGCCCAGGTCATGCTACTAAAATTGTCCCTAAAGAAAGCAAAAGAATTGAAGAGGTGTATTCCTTTATACAAGACAATTTTCATAAACCAATAAAGGTGGAAGCGGCAGCTGAATTAGCGAATATGAGTGTATCTGCTTTTAGTCATTATTTCAAAAAATCAACAAATAGAAGCTTTATTCGATTTCTAACAGAAGTTCGGCTAGGACATGCTTGCCAATTATTAACTACCACTCAATTGGATATTAGCGAGATTGCTTTTCAAACAGGGTACTCTAATCTATCTAATTTTAATAGACTCTTTAAAAAATACAAAGATTGTACGCCTATTCAATATCGAAATAAAATTGACTATAACTTTCCTTCTTCTAGTGAGCGATATTTATCGGAATAAGTTTAGTAATGATAGAAGAACCAGTTTTACACACTAATACTTTCCTGCCATAAGCTAATACAATTCAAGAAATCATCTAAAACATCCTATCCGCCTAGTTAACTTTAAACTAAACTTAATAGTAAGTGATTGAATTGTCTTTCCCTCTATTGCCTTTCTCAAACAATAATCAAAATTCCTTTGGAAGATAGAGGGCTATGATAGGTGCTTTAGTCAAGCACCTATTTTTATCATTATATATTATGAGTAAAGCATCAACACCCATTTCATTTAAAGAAAAAGTAGGCTATGCATTAGGAGATACTGCTGCTAATATCGCATGGCGTACTATTGGTCCTTTTTTACCTATTTTTTATACAGATGTATTTGGGTTAGGCACAGCAGCTGTTGCCACTTTATTATTTATAATTCGATTGGGTGATGGCATTACAGATTTAGCGATGGGATTGATTGCAGATAGAACGAGAACAAAATGGGGAAAATATAGACCTTGGCTGCTATGGACAGCCTTACCCTTTGGGGTGGCTTTGGTGTTGCAATTTACCACTCCTAATATGAGTTTAACTGGTAAATTGATTTGGGCTTATGCGACTTCTATTTTTTATACACTTGCTTATACCGCTAACAACATTCCCTATTCCGCTTTGATGGGGGTCATGACAAGCGACATAGAAGAAAGAACAGAACTATCCTCTTATCGATTTTTTGGAGCCTATTTTGGGGGAATCATTGCTACCATAGGTGTTATTGCATTAGTAGATTTTTTAGGTAGAGGAAATGAAAATTTGGGGTATCAATATACGATGTACGTGTTAGCGGCTATTCTAGCCACCTTTTCTATTATCACTTTCTTTACAACTAAAGAACGAGTACCTGCCCCCGAAACATCAGCCCTTCAGCTAAAAGAAGATTTAAACGATCTAATAAAAAATCGAGCTTGGTTGGTTTTATTATTTATCGGATTTGTCTTTGTTACTTATAATATCATAAAGGGAAGTTCGACCATGTTCTATTTCACACACTATGTAAGTAACACGAATAATGTCTTCGGTAGCTTAACGAATTGGGGAGGCGAAAATGGATTAGCAGGTTTGTACTTATTATCTCTTTTAGTCATCTCCATGATTTCTACCCTCTTCGCCCCCTTCTTGACAAGAGTATTTGGTAAAGTCCGACTCTTCATTATATGTATTCTTACTTCCGCAGTTTTTGCGGCGGCTATGTATTGGCTACAACCTCATGAAGTAGGAAAGATGTTTATTTTTGGATTGTTATCAGAATTTGGGGCGGGCATCATGCCTGTTCTTTTCTTCGCTATGTTAGGTGATGCGGCTGATTATTCCGAATATAAAAATGGAAGAAGAGCTACCGCTTTGGTTTTCTCCGCAGGTACTTTTGCCATGAAATTTGGTAGTGGTGTTGCAGGGGCTATTACTTTAGCCATTTTAGGCTTTTTCAATTACGACGGTCAAGCAGCAGTAAAAACACCAGAAATGTTAGAAGGTATTCGATTAAATATGAGTATCATCCCTGCTGTCTTTGTTTTATTAGCAATTTTAGCATTACTACTTTACCCGTTGAATAAAACCAAAATGGAAACCATTCAAACCGAATTGGAACGTAGAAGAAATAATTAAGAATAGACAACGAAAGATTTTTTAACTATTATGATCAAACAATTTTCAACAAACTTTACCTGGGGTACTGCTACCTCTAGCTATCAAATAGAAGGCGCACATTGTAAAGATGGTAAAGGCTTAACTATCTGGGATGTCTTCTCCAAAACACAAGGAAAAGTAGCTAATGGAGACACAGGAGATATTGCCTGCGATCACTACCATTTATACAAAGAAGATGTTGCCTTAATGGCGAAGTTAGGTGTCAAAAATTATCGATTTTCTATAAGCTGGGCGAGGATTATGCCGAATGGCTATGGTAAAGTAAACGAGAAAGGTATTGCTTTCTACTCTGATTTGATAGATACGTTACTAGCACATGGAATCACCCCTTGGGTCACCCTATATCATTGGGATTTACCATTGGCGCTACAAATGGAATATGATGGATGGTTGAATCCTAAAATAGCCGACTTTTTTGCGGAATACGCACGTGTATGTTTTGAGGCTTTTGGAGATCGAGTAAACCATTGGATTACCATTAATGAAGCTTGGGTCATTGCTATTTTAGGATATGGACAAGGCGTATTTGCCCCTGGCAGAATATCTACATCCGAACCTTATTTAGCGGGGCATCACATCCTATTGGCTCATGCTAAAGCTGTTGATATTTACCGAAAAGCATTTGCTCACCAAAAAGGGAAAATAGGCATTACCAACAACTGTGATTGGAGAGAACCATTGACGGATAAAGTGGAAGATCAACAAGCAGCAGAACGTGCTTTACTCTTTTTTTTAGGATGGTTTGCAGACCCGATTTATCTAGGAGATTATCCACAAGTGATGAAGGATCGATTGGGCGATAGATTACCGTCCTTTACGATTGAAGAGAAAAAACTACTCTATAAATCCAGTGATTTTTTCGGACTCAATCACTATACAACGCTATACGCATCAGATATTCCCGAAGGAACCCCAATAGAAGAAATATCGGTGTATGGCAATGGGGGCATTTCAGAAGATCAATATGTACAATTGACAGCAGATAAAAAATGGTCTAAGACTAGCATGGGTTGGGCAGTAGTTCCCTGGGGATTACAAAAATTGCTAGAGTGGATACATCATCGGTATGATGCACCCGACATAGTGATTACAGAGAATGGTTGTGCCTATGATGATACCATAAATGAAGCAGGAGATTGTCTAGATAAACAACGAATATTTTATGTAGAGAGTTATTTAAATGCCTGCCATACCGCCATGCAAAATGGCGTCCAACTTAAAGGTTATTTTTTATGGTCTTTATTTGATAATTTTGAATGGGCAAGTGGTTATGAAAAAAGATTTGGGATGGTACATGTCAATTTTGAAACGTTAAAGAGAACCCCTAAGGCTTCTGCTTATTGGTATGCTCAAGTAATGAATCAAAATGGTATTCTTACTTCTGATAAGTAGTCTGACAAAAATAAGTTAACAACTTTGCTTTTCAGTTGATTGATTATTAATTACTGATTATTAGCTAATTAGGCGTGTTCAGTAGCGTCTGGAAAATAATTAATAATCAATAATTAATAATGTCACACTAC
>CALJIQ010000405.1 GCA_937973995.1 uncultured Saprospiraceae bacterium | reverse complement strand
CGATACTGTTGTTCCTTATATTCTACAATTTTGGAAGTCTTATTTTTGCTTTTTGTTGCAAATTAGGGATTAGGAAGGGAAAAAGCTACCCAAATACTAAGCCCTTAAATGTCGGTGAATCTTTTACCGATTTATTTAGACATACTCTTAATCGTTTACAAGCTATACTTGGATAAACAGTTCAACAACTAAACAAATAAACCGTATTGGAAAATCACTTTTTTACACCGTTTCGAGTATAAATAGGGTGTTTTATTTTACGTAACCTGTGATTGAGCCTACTGACTCCATCTTGAACCTGACATCTAATTTAGGCATTATAATTGCCTTTTATATTAGAAAGGCATAACTTGCTTTTCCTATCATGCATACCAGTTGGTGACTACTTGTCAGCCCTTTTATATTTAACATTCCACGAGGCAATCCTCGTATTTTTGATTCACTACAAAAGATTACCTTATAATATTTAGGATGACTAAATTGAATAATTTGGTTTCCTATCTTATTAAAATAGAACAACTTATGGCAGTATTCTAACTGGACCATACTTATGAACCGAACACAACCTTTAATACTCACATTGATTATTGCTTTTTGTTGTTTGTTCCTATTACAATTAGCTGTAGAAGGTAAGTCTCACTCACCAACTTCCCTATTGGCTAATCCTACCTTTCCTTATTCAAACGGCTTGATTGCGGATACCATCTGTGCAGGTACTTGCAAAATTATTGGCGATACGGAGTATTGCCAGTCAGGCACTTATACGGTAACAGATAATGATGGTACTACCTATCAGTTGAACTTAGTAGTGCAAGAAATAGTAGTGCAATATACTTCTCTCAATATTTGCCAAGGAGACACCTATTTAGGAGAAGTGAAAAATCAGCTAGGGAAACAAATTATTTCTTATAATACAGAAGATGCGAGCGGTTGTGATATGACCGTAGTTGTGACACTTGATGTCCGATCTCCCGTATTTAATCCGATCCAAAAAACCATAAGATACGGTGAATGTGAGGACTTTGGTCCCAATACCTTGTGTCAATCAGGGGAGTATGAGTTGAGATACAGCACGATATATGGTTGCGATAGTATCGTTAAAATTGTCCTGTCAGTAGAAGAATTGCTAACGGACACTATTCGACAAACTGTTTGTGCAGGACAAACTTTTGCCATTCAGGATCAGGTATTAGATCAGAGTGGATTTTATCAAATATGGGGAGAAAATGCGCAAGGACGGACCACCTTAACTATTGTCGATTTTAGGGTAGAGCCAGAAATTATAACCACCTTAAAAGAATCCAGTTGTGAAGGTCAACCACTCTTTATAAACGGTGCTTCCTTGTCGGAGAGCGGTGAGTATGAATATTTATATCGTGCAGCTAGTGGCTGTGATAGCTTAGTTCGCTTGGAACTATCGGTTGGTCAGATTACAGATACAACTATTGTACAAACCATTCCCAAAGGAGAATCTTTTGTAGTCGGTCGGAATAATGTTGCCTTTGAAGGAAATTATCAATTCATCTATCAATCCATAGCAGGTTGCGATAGCATTGTCAATCTAGAACTCTCTTTTGCTAACAATGGTAATACAACTGGAGGGACAACTAGTGAAGGTGGTAGTACTACTGGCACTACAGGTGGAGGCACTACGGGAAACAATGAAGAGCAACCAGACGAAGAGGAGGAAACTTCTAATGAAACTGGTAATGGAGGAGGAAATACTGCGGGAAGTACTGGTAATGGAGGAGATAATGAAAGTACGGGCAATGGAGGATCGAGTGTGGAACCTTGTTTGGACCCCGTTATTCAAGAATCTTTTTGTTTTGAAGAACGACCTTATAAATTAAGAGATAACACCTTTTGGGAAGGAGGAACCTTTAGACTGACATACGATGCACCTGATGGTTGTACTACGGAAGAAGTTACCTTACAACTTACAGTGGAAACGGACAGAACCCAAATGCTTCAACAAACTATCTGTGAAGGGGAAACCTTTGAAGCAGGAGGTATCCTCTTTAGTGAACCAATAGACACTATTTTGGAACTACAAGCCATAAGTGGGTGTGACAGTACTTTAGTGTTGGACTTAAATGTTGCTACGCCCAAAGAGACGACTATTGAAAAGAATATTTGTTTCGGTGATTTGTTTACCATTAGTGGTCGTTTTGTGTCCACACCAGGGATATATGAGGAATTATACCAAACAGTGCATGGTTGCGATAGTTTAGTTATCATTGATCTTAGCATTGATGGTTATGAGCCACAGATAGAAGTATTAGAATTATGTGCGGGAGAATGCTTCGCAGATGATATAGGCAATAAAGCTTGCGTTAGTGGTACCTATAGCTTTAGATTCCTTTCTGATACAGGTTGCGATAGTATCGTGACAATGGAGTTGTTGATTCCAGATACCGTTCGTGCGGAAGTTTGGGATACCTTTTGCAAAGGGAGTACTTATCAAGTAGGAATTTTTTCAGTTACCCAGCCAGGTCGTTATAGAGAAAAATATTTTACAGACCGAGGTTGTGATAGTATTACCCATTTAAATTTATTCCATGTAGATTGTGAAATTAACTCCCTACAAGATGCAGATACGGTTATTTGTGGTGGTAATACGGGACAATTTTCTTTTATGCTAACAAAAGGACAAGGCCCTTTTATGTATAAGTGGTCCTCAGAAGATAATCGGTATAGTGGTCAGGGCAATTTAGATTTAAATGTAGAAGTACTGGAACAAAACTTGCCAGGTGGATTCTATTCCATTACGGTTACAGATAGATTTGAAGAAGAGGCTATTCTAGAATTAGAAATTATTCGTCCAGAACTTATCTCCGCCAATTTATTAATGCCTGAATACAGAGGCGTAAACTTGGCCTGTGCCAATGATCAGGATGCCTTTTTGGATGTCATTGCAACTGGCGGGGTACCGCCCTATTCTTATGAGTGGAGTACAGGTGCCCTTCGAAGAAGGATAGATAATTTACCTAGTGGAGATTATAGTGTCACCATTACCGACCATTATAATTGTACACATGTAGTCCAACAATCCTTAAAGGAACCCGCTCAATTGGTGATGTTAGCTACTGCTAATGATCCGATTTGTGAAGATGCTACCTCTGGAAGCATTGCGATTGATGAATTAAATGGGGGAACCGCCCCTTACCAATTTAGAATAGAAAATGGAGAATATGGAGATTCAGGAGAATTCGACAATTTAGGCGCAGGTAATTACCAACTATATGTGCGAGATGCCAATAATTGTTTAACAGATTCTATGTTGTCCATAGCCGACCCTGTCATTATTGAAGCAGATTATGAACCAGAGGTGACCATAGAACTAGGCGATCAAGTTCCATTGGAGATCTATCCTTCTCATCCTGTTGCTATGGTGGAATGGGAAGGTCCTGATGGCTTATCCTGTTACGATTGTTTAGATCCTATTGTTCAACCCTTAGAGTCTTCCTCTTATGCAGTAACCATTACCTCTGAAGACGATTGTATTACTACCGCTACCCTCCATGTCAAAGTAGCTAAAGAACGAGATGTCTATGTTCCTAATGTCTTCAGTCCTAATACAGATGGTAACAATGATCGTTTCACCATTTTTGCAGGTCCAGAAGTGCGAAGCGTCAACTATTTTAGAGTCTATTCTCGTTGGGGAGAATTATTATTTGAAAAAAATAATTTTGATCCTAATGACCCCCAATTAGGTTGGGATGGCAGTTTTGAAGGTCAGCGAATGGAGAATGGCGTATATGTATGGATTGCTCAATTAACTTTTATTGATGAAGTGGTAGAAGAATATGCTGGGGATGTGCTGCTATCGAAATAACGTGTTGCGGATGAGCGAGTTGGGTGTATGAAAATGTGCCTTTAGGTACATCATGTCGGTAGAAAAGAACGAATGCCGTTTTTATCCGTGCCTTTAGGTACGGCATGTGAATCATGTGAATCATGTGAATACGAAAGTGAGCACATACCGTACCCAAAGGCACGGAAAGAATTCTTATTATCCAATGGCTACCAACATGTCGTACCTAAAGGCACGAGCGAGTACATCAAGTTGCGGTTACACCCAACGGGTTCAACTCGTTCACTCGAAACTCGCAACCCGCTCATTCCGTCACTATTCTATCATAATTCCTCCCAACCCTTACCTATTCTTTATCTCTCCTGTATATTTGTATAGTTTTATATAACTTGAATTGATAGTTCGAGTTATGGAAACTGCTTAGTTACACCTTGAACGACGTAAAATTGTTTGATGAACTGTGCTTAACTGCAAGCAAAAAAGTGAAAAAGTTTACTTGTCAGCTTGCTGTTTTATGTGATAATCGTTGTCAAACATTCTTTTGAAATGGACACAAGCAAAGAACTGTTTGACTAATTTATTCATGACAG
>CALJIQ010000404.1 GCA_937973995.1 uncultured Saprospiraceae bacterium | reverse complement strand
CATAACTCAATTTCAATTCCAATCTGGTGCGGTTAAATGACTTCATTATGGTTAATACTTATACTGGTTAATACTTATTTCAATTCCAATCTGGTGCGGTTAAAAGCTCCACTACCCTATCGGGTATAAAATCTGCTTTTAGATTTCAATTCCAATCTGGTGCGGTTAAAAGCCGTTAGGCTCAAATATAAAAATAGTTGATTTTCAAGAATTTATCAAGTGGTGTAGTGTCGAAAGCAAGGCAAAATAAGCGTCTATCTTAAATAGAACGATTACTATAGGTTTGCGACGACTGCATAAGTGACTAGATTCCAATCCAATACTTATTTTAATAAAACCAATAGGTCAAAGAACTTCAGTATTCTCTCATCATCGACAACCTCTGTTACAAAAAATTATCTAATGAATTGCGTTCCACGCCGATAATTTGTTTATCTAACCAATTCGCATTTCTGCTATTGAAAATGATTAGGCTGTCGTGTTGTTCATCCATGATTTCTTTGGCTGCTAGAATTAACTCTTTGAGTTTTAATTCGGAAATCTCTCCCTCAAAAACAGAGTTCTGAATCCAATTCAAATAACGGCGACAGAGTTTTAGCATTTTGCCTACTCGCTTTTCTCCCATGTCATAAACTAGAATTACGTACATAAGTGTATGTTTTGTTGTAATTGAGCCAGAATAAAAAATCGATTTTCAATATTGTTTAGTTATTTAATTGTTAGTACTTGGACAGAAAGGACGAAACAATGATCTATTCCCGACCGATGGCTAACGCCGTCGGATGGGAAGGCTCATCGGACGGCGTAGCCATCCGACGAGTAAATCAACTGTTTTATTTATTCTGTCTAACTACTTTTATCCAAGTACAGCTTGTAAACAAATAAACACGTAAACAAATAAACCACTTTTACATTTTCGGTAATTTATCCTGTCAGCAGTATAGTTACCACCAAATCTGAAAAGGCTCATAAGCCTCCTCAATTTTAAGTAGGTATTTAGCCAACTTATAGCACTCCAATCGAACCAAGCGTTTATAGCTTACTTTTTTATTCAAACTTCTATGGTGAATGGTTTCTTTTAGCTTCTCTTCAAAAGCTCGGATAAACACCTTTCTTCCTGTATCTTTCAAAAAACAACCATTTAATTTGGTTTCAAAATGGGTGGGTTTGATTTCTTTTTTATTGATGACTCTAAAAATGGTTCGATCTACCAAAATGGGTTTAAATATTTCTGCTACATCTAAGGCTAAGGAATATCTTCGAAACCCAGGTTCGTGTAAAAAACTGATAGTCGGGTTTAATTGGGTGTGGTAAATCTGGTCAAGGCATAAGGTGTAACACATCATATTCCCAAAAGAAATTAAGGCATTAATTTCATTAGAAGGGGGGCGTTTGCTTCTGCCATTCATCTTCCAACCGGGGAGTATGGGTTCAAATGCGTCATAATAGGTCTGCCGACAATTACCTTCCAATCCCATTAGTTCCGCTACATCTTTAGACTGGGGTAGGGAGGTTCGATAGGATTCGATAGCGATTATCTGCGGGTCTAAGTCCCTGTTGCGCTTATTGTAGTACCGCAAGTTTTTCAACATATTAAAACTCGCTCCTTTAATCATCTGTTGGGCAATATAAATCCGCTGTTTTTTATTGACATAGGCTTTGGTTTGTGCCACTTGCATTTTGCCAGCCAATAAATATTCTTTGGGATAAAAGGAACCCGTATAGTGCTCGTAGTAATCAAAGAAATGACAACTGATTTTTTGCTTCCCTAAAAAATTAAATAAGGCACTATTGGCATCAATACTACCAAAGATGTAGAGGTTTTCTATTCCTTCCACGGGTAGGTATTTAGCGGGAGTGGCATTGCCCAAGCTATCTACCGCCACAAATTTTAAGGTATTATCCTTTCTGCTGATTCGCCCTGGATTAAATAAATAGTAGGTTCTTTTCATGGTTTATCAATTGTCAGAATCGAGATGGACTGAATGCACAAGATGGTCAAGATTTAGCGATGCCTTGTCAAGAAAATCTAGTGAATCCCTTATATTTTGATTCTAATATTTTCAACGTTTACGATGCAGCCGTTTAAACTCAAGTTTGGTAGCACCGAAGTTTAGTAGTAAGCCAATTTCTTTATTATAAGCTGTTAGATAATTTAAACCTTGTGCTAGGTGTACCTTTTCTAATTGTAGTACTGCTTTCAATTCTACTATAATTGTATCTTCAACTAAAAAATCAGCTCGTCTAGTACCTACTTCATAGTTTCTATAAAATATAGGCATACTAATTTCTCGATCAAAATTTAATCCAGTTGCTTTTAACTCAATAGCTAGAGATCGTTGATAAATTACTTCTTGAAACCCGTTACCCAAGGCTGAGTGTACTTGCATAGCGCAGCCAATAATTTTTCGTGTTAGGTCTTGGTGTAGGTAGTTTTCCATATTATGTTTAGTTTATGTTAATAGTCAGAATCGAGATGGACTGGATGCACGAGATGGACGAGATGGCTACGCAGAGCCTCATCAAGAAAATCAAGTACATTCTGTATATCCTAATTCTGACATTTTATTAGTCAGCATCGAGATGGACTAGATGTACGAGATACACAAGATAATGCCTTGCACTATCAAGTACATCAAGTACATCAAGTACATCTAGTATATCATGATTCTGACAATTACCCAAATTACTCTGCATAACAAAATTCATAATACGCACATTTTTTGCAAAGACTTGCCTCTATTTTTGGTGGACATTCTTCCTTTGCGATGAGTTGTTGTATAGCAATCTCCCATTGGGGTATCTCAAGTCGATCTGCTTCCGATAACCAAACTTCTTCTGTGATTCGGAGTTTTGGATATTCTA
>CALJIQ010000403.1 GCA_937973995.1 uncultured Saprospiraceae bacterium | reverse complement strand
GAGTTACATCATCGTTATGGTTACTTTATTTTATTAGGCATTATGTGTACTATTGTGGCTGGATTAATTACTTATTTTAAAAAGAAAAATTGGTTCTAATTAACAACAAAACAAATAATAAATATCTACTAGTTTGACACCTACAATGAAATCACCAACCTTAGCTACTTTAGTCCAACCAAGTAGCTTTGAAGCTAACGACCATTGGTATCCAAAAGCACTTAATGCGACGATACACCCAATGGTTAATTTTTTTCTTAACCTGGAGCAAGATCGGATTATTACCCGGTATTGTCACATGCACCCAACCGTGAATGCGGAGGCATTGAGAGAAATTCTCAATTATCGCTGCAAGCATTTTTTATGGGCAGGTGCAGACTTGTTGAATGTTACCACCGCAGGAGGTAAGCGGCAAATGGTGGTGATAGAAAATAACTCTTGTCCTTCCGGACAGAAGTCTATGCCCCTGCTAGATGATAACCAAGAGCAAGGTAGCTATCGCCTTATGTTAGAGCGTACTTTTAAGCCTCATTTAAAAAATCTTCGCCACGGTATTAAAGGAGGCTTGGCAGTCGTATATGATAAAAATCCAATGGAGACCTCAGGCTATGCAGCGGTACTAGCGGATGTGATGAATGAGCCAGTTTATTATGTTTCTTACTATCAAAATGACCCAGATCCTGCGGTAAGATTTGAGGAGGGCATTATGCAGGTACGTACTAGCGAAGGCAATTGGCAGCCCATTCGAGCCGCTTTTCGATATGTAACGCAAAAGCCGTGGAATCGCTTACCTATACAATCGAAAACGCGGATTCTTAATCCAGTAGCCGCTTGTCTAGCAGGGGGACGTAATAAAATGGTGGCCGCCAAAGCCTATGATTTTTACAATGCCAAAATTCAAGAAAGTGGCTTGAAAATAAACACCCCTGAAACCATTCGAGATGTCCACAAAAATGAAGTGCCGTTGTGGGTAGCCAAAATGGGTGGACAAGCGGTCATCAAAAATCCATATAGTAATGCAGGGCAAGGGGTATATACCATCGTGACTCAAAAAGAGTTAGATGCCTTTATGGATACAGAACAAGAATACGACCGCTTGATCGTGCAAAGTTTGATTGGAAATTATAATTGGAGTAGTACCACCAGCGCAGGCAAATTGTATCATGTAGGCACGATCCCCAATGCCAAAGGGCATACGTTTGTGGCCGATATTCGGATGATGGTAAGCTCCACGCCTAAAGGGATTCGCCCCCTATGCACCTATGCTAGAAGAGCAGAAAAACCCTTACTAAATGATATTGATGGAAGCACCGATAGTTGGAAAATGTTGGGTACGAATTTATCTTATCGACAACCTGATGGCAGTTGGGGAAGTGACACTAGTCGGTTGGTCTTGATGGATAGACGAGATTTTAATAAGCTAGGGGTAGGATTAGATGATTTGATTGAAGGCTATATTCAAACAGTGCTATCTATGGTAGCTATTGATGAAATGGCAAAAACCCTTTTCACGAAGCAGGGCAAATTTAGAATGCGCCTATTCAAAAGTTTAAATGATGATGCGCATTTAATTGACGAAATTTTAGTAAAGTAAAAGTACTCTGTAAGACGGATTGACAATCCGTCCTACTTCACTTGATATGAAAAAATACAAAGTTCTAATCCTAACCGACCACACTCAACATAGCCAAGAAAATTCGCTATATGCATTAGCAAAAACGATGCAGCAACACCCTTTTTGTGAACAATTGGATGTGGCAACGAGAGCAAACTCAATAAACAAATTATTCTTTGAGTCCAAAGGCTCCAAGAGTTTGTATGTGACTACTGTTCAAGATGATTTTTCTTTTCATCCAGAAGGATATTATCTGAATAGAAATTTGCATCGAGAAAGAGTCTGGGAGTATGATATTATTTGGTTGCGCCTCCCTCCTCCCCTATCTCTAACATTCCTCGATTATTTGACTATTTCTTTTCCAGATCAAATTATCGTCAATGATCCAAAAGGAATATACGAGACAGGAAGTAAGGCTTTTTTAATGAAGTTTCCAGACCTCTGTCCGCCCATGCAGTTATGTCATTCGGTAGAGAACATTCTTTCTTTCAAAAAGCAATTTCCTATCGTTCTAAAACCCTTTCGAGCGTATGGAGGGCGAGGGATTGTAAAGATAGATGGGGATATGGCATGGATAGGTAAACAGGCAATTCCATTTATAGATTTCGTCAATAGTCTTGCGGGTCAACCCATCGAGTATTTGGGGGTTCAATATTTAAAAAATGTTTCTCAAGGAGATAAGCGGATTATCGTTATCAATGGAGAAATAATGGGGGCGTCTCTTAGACTACCTGCCAAAGATTCTTGGCTATGTAATGTTTCGCAAGGAGGGACAGACCAACTAGCAACCGTAGATGCGCAAGAACGATTGATTGTCGAACAAGTGAATCCTACTTTGTTGGATATGGGCATTGTCATGTATGGAATAGATACCTTAGTCGGCAATGACGGGCAGCGCATATTATCAGAAATCAACACTACTAGCATCGGTGGTTTACCACAAATGGCAAGGCAAACGGGGAAACCACTGGTGCAGGAAGGGGTGGAATTTATTTGGCAATATATTCAAGCGAAAAGCGCTGCTTTGTTGAATAAATAAATTGAGTGTAAAACAATCTAGGGGCATCAAATTTATTCATCAGCTCACTTTGGAGTGAGCAGATGAAATGATAATGTCTCATCTGATGACTCCAAAGTCATCTGATGAGTTGCTCGTTTGCCCCCGTTCTGTTTTACACTCAAATAAATTCATTTGCTAATTATACACTTCTGGGTGTGGATTCAAAATTCATCATTCAAAATTAATTTAATCATTCATGAGCAACAGTCCATCAACCCCTATAATACCTATAGTCAGAGAAATCAATTTCAAAGAAGTTCCTAAAGGCACCATTAGCCGTTATTGGTTACATCTAGTAACAGACGGATTGGGTACACCCGTGAATTTGCCCATTATTGTAGCAAGAGGAAAAGCGGATGGACCGATCCTTGGTCTGACCGCCGCTGTGCATGGCAATGAATTAAATGGGATTCCCGTTATCCAGCGCATATTTAAGGAAATAGACATCAACGAATTACGAGGAACCTTAGTCGGGATTCCAGTGGTGAATGTCCCTTCTTTGTTTCGGAAGAAGCGACGCTTTTTAGATGGGAACGACTTGAACCACATTATGCCCGGCAAGGAAAATGGCAATGTGAGTCAAGTTTATGTATGGCGATTTGTCCATCAGATTGTTCAGCAATTTGATTACTTAATGGATCTACATACTGCTAGTTTCGGAAGGGTCAACTCTTATTATATACGGGCCGATATGCAAGACGACATTACCCGAAAAATGGCACTCCTACAAAATGCCCAAATCATCGTTCACAACCCGCCTTCTGATGGTACACTCCGAGGGGCAGCAGAAGAGTTGGGAATTTCTGCAATCACCTTAGAAGTAGGCAATCCCAATACCTTTCAAAAGGGCTTAATCCGAGATGGCTTGACGGGTATCCACAATGTATTGAGTTATTTGGATATGATGGATAGCCCGATAGAAGCGGGTGATACGGAAACCGTACAATGCAAAAAATCCTACTGGATTTATACAGACACAGGCGGCATTTTAACCGTCCTGCCTCGCGTTGCGGCGCTTGTGAAAAAGGGCGAAACCATTGCGATCATGCGCAATATCTTTGGCGATTTGACTAAAGAATATGTGGCTCCTGAAGATGGGATTGTGATTGGAAAAAGTGTTAGTCCTATTAATCAGACTGGTGGGCGGATTTTGCATTTGGGGATTTTGTAAATATAAAATGGACGTAATTCAATTTTGTTCCCTTGCGTAACTTGAAAAGCAAATACAAATATTTTTGTATCGCCTA
>CALJIQ010000402.1 GCA_937973995.1 uncultured Saprospiraceae bacterium | reverse complement strand
CGCCGTCTCGCAAAAGGGTTCTTTTGAGGCAGAAATTTTTGAAAATTGGCTTTTCAAAGCCAATTTTCAAAATTTCTGCCTCAAAAATCCCTATTTGTGCTGAGTTGGCGCCAGCCAACGAGGCACAAATAAACTGAAATGAGTTTTGTCAAAACTCCAAAAGATAGTTAGAGGTATAAAAAATTAATTATTAATTTTTTATACCTCTGAAAACGCTGCGCCTCTGCGCCTCTGCGTTCATTTTTGACTTTTAGAGTAGGCTCAACCATATTAAATAAGGATTTCAAGCGACAAATTTAGATAATATATTGCCCTATGATTTTAATGGTAATAAGCAAGTAAATTATTTATATAATTTCTTTCTAACAATATAGTTTGGGTTTGAAATTTGTAATTACAAAAAGTATAAATTTGGATAACCATATAATGAGGCTGGGCAGTTGTCCGGTCTTTTTTTATGTCTATTAGTAGCCCTTCTTTTTATAATTCTATTAATAATAACTAAAAAAGCCATTTAATCCCTCTATTATAGTTGAAACCTTTCTATTTTTGCCCCTCAAAAGTTGGTCTTCATTCCTAAGAATCTCTTTTTCCAATTGCTTATCTCTTTACACCGAAAGTACTCAATTTTGAATTTTGAATGGTCAGTCGTCTTAACTATTAGTGTTTTCCTATTAAGTCTCGTTATATTCAACATTCAATCATTCAACATTCAACATTGATAACTTACTTCAACTTCACCTTTTAATAAAAAATAACCGATTCATGTATTTCCTAATTTTTCTAAAACATCCTGAGATGAAAAAACTATATACCGGTCTCTTCCTATTTTTCTTATGTGGTAATCTATTAGTAATGGCACAGCCGAATGATATGCCCGCTAATATAGAACCTGGAAAATGTTATGCTAAATGCTTAATTCCAGATGAGTATTCTACTCAAACAGAACAGATTCAAACAAAGGCGGCTTATACTAGAACAGATGTAATGGCCCCCCTAACGGAAAACACAACGAGACAAGTAATGGTAAAAGCAGCGGGTAGCCAATTAGTACCTGTACCACCTGTGTATGAGACCGTTACGGAGCAAGTGTTAATAACGCCTGAAAGCAAAAGGCTGATACCCGTACCTGCAGAATATGAAACCTATACAGAAACGGTAGAAGTTCAACCTGCAACTACTAGAATCATTCCTGTATCAGGTCGCTATGCGCCTGTTAGTGATAACCAAGTATATGTTGGAACACCATCTGGCGTAAGCTCTGGAAAAGGAACAGGACCAGGGTCTTTCAATCCAAGAGACCTAGATGCGGTAGGTAGTTCACTGGCAAGTGGAGGCGCTCCTAACACGGGAGGCAATACGCAAGCAGGTGGAACTGGAGGTGCTGGATCGGCCAATTATGTCTCTGGTTATGGTGATTCAGCAGATCAATTGGCGACAGTAGGTACGATCATGCCTTATATTGTTCGTCCAGCAACTGTTCGTATTGATAGAGTTCCGATGCAATATGAAACGGTGACGGAAACGATTGAAACCAAGCCTTCTTCTTCAAAATGGGTGAAGCGTCAGGCGGATAAAAACTGTTTATCTGCTGACCCTAATGACTGTTTAGTATGGTGTTTAGTAGAAGTACCAGCAGAATATTCTACGGTAACCAAACAAGTACCTAGTGGATGTCCAGCTGGCTACATGTTGAGTAGCAAAGGAGGTGGTGGATATGATGGTTCCACACGATCAGGTGCAGCTTATGAAGAATGTGTAAAAGTAACCCAAGTACCTGCAGAATACGGTACTCGACAAGTGGTACAGTCTCCTCCTAGTTATAGTGAAGAAACCATCCCAGCTCAATATAAAACCATCACAAAGAAAAGAATTGTAAAGCCAGCAACCGTTAGAGAAGAAATCATTCCAGCAGAGTTTGCTACGGTTACCAAGCAAATCTTAAAAAGCCCAGGCGGGTATGCTAGAAAAGCGGTTCCTGCTGAGTTTAATACCGTTACTGTTCCGATGCGTCAAGGGTTAACCTTAAAACCGGGATATAGATGGACGACTTCTGGCTTGGTTTATAATCCTAACTATGCAGGAGGTAATAATCCGAATGGCGGATTTGGCGGTAGTTCATTAGGCGATATGGTTCCTGGAGATACGCCTGCTGATCCTTCTAGTGCAGATCCATACGCTAATTGGGCAACAGCGGGTTGTCCATCTGGGTACTCTTTCGATACTAGCGATAATACTTGTAAGAGAACGACTACTATCCCAGCAGAATACACTTCTGTTACGAAGCAAGCAATTAGCCGTCAAGGTGGATTTTCAGAATGGAGAGAAGTACTTTGCTCTAATGAGGTAACCACAGCGGTCATTATCCAAGTTCAAAATGCTTTGAAATCAAGAGGATACGATTCTGGACCATCAGATAATGTTTTAGGAACCAGAACCAAAGCTGCCTTAACTCAATTCCAAAGAGATAACGGATTACCAGTAGGTCAATTAGACTTCCAAACCTTAAAGGCTTTGGGTGTTAATTATTGAGGACGATAGACAGTGAACGGTAGACGGAACTCAACAATACAACACCATCTAAAAAAGAGGCATCTTTCCAAAAGATGTCTCTTTTTTTGATGAACGCCACAAAACCACAAAACCACAACACCACAACACCAAAACACCACAACACCAAAACACATGAAAAAATCCTCCTCCATCTACATCCATGGTTCCCATCAAGAAGAGCAACAGCGGCTTAGTGCCTTAAACGATTTTTTGAATGCAGGTTGTTTGGAAAAAATGAAATTTGAAAGAGCTGCACATATTTTAGATGTGGGGTCAGGATTAGGGCAATTTAGTAGAGCAATGGCTTCCCAATTACAGGAAGCAGGAAGGGTAGTCGGGGTAGAACGGGATCCACTACAAATTCAAAAAGCCCTCACAAAGGCGCAGCAAGCTGGACAAGAAGGCTTGGTAGAATTTCGACAAGGAGATGCGTATGACTTGCCTTTGAAGGACGAAGAGTGGGGGAGTTTTGATATGGCCTTCTCTCGGTTTGTCTTAGAGCATTTGGATCAGCCATCTTTGGCAGTTGCCCAAATGGCAAAAGCCATTAAAAAAGGAGGGAAGGTGGTGTTAGCAGATGACGATCATGCTACCTATCGACTGGCTCCTGAACCTCCGGGTTTCACACTTATTTGGACCGCCTATATCCGCTCTTATGAACGGGTAGGTAATGACCCTTTTATCGGCAGAAGATTAACCTCCCTCTTATATGAAAATGGCTTGCAGCCTGCTCGATTAACTTCGGTTTTCTTTGGGGCTTGTGCTGGAGAAAATAGCTTTTCTTTCATTTCTGATAACTTGATCGGTATCCTAGAAGGAGCAAAGGAATTGATGTGTCAAGAACAGTTAATCACGCCTACGCATTTTGAAGAAAGCATCGCTTCCATTCGACGATGGCAAGAATTACCGAATGCTGCCCTTTCTTATTCTATTGATTGGGCGGAGGGGGTGAAGGGGAGTTAGAATGAGTAGATGAATACATTCAACAAAATTTCCACAATAGTAATCCCCACCCAAATACCAAAAAACCATAATACTATAACCCCTATCTAAAGAAGCTAACATTTCATCTAGTTTATTACCGCATTTCTCCTAAAAAATAAGATATTGCACTAAAGCAAGTCCTGTATGAATTTGGCAAGAAGAGAACAAAGAAAACAATTGTATAACTTCCTTTCTCAAAAAGGGATTGGCCATGTCTTTTTCTGGATAATGGTATTAGTGGTTCTTTTGTTATTTGAGCAGTATAATTACGGCTTTGCTTTTCATTTGACCAATAACTTGTTACGGATAGTTATTTGGATCCTTTTAGTGTATTACAATCAATTGTATTTGATCCCCAATTATCTAACCAAAGAGAAAGTGCTGACCTATTTTGGCTTATTAATTCTCTCCGTATTAATCATCACCCCAATTGGGAATATTATTGAGTTTTTTAAATACAGCAACTATCCAGAATATCAAAATTTTCTAAAGCAAAATCACCACTCTTATTTTTTGGTCAACTTCTTTGTAGTTGGCGCTTCTACCATTGTTAAAATTATTTCTGATTGGGTCAAGCATCAAAGAGAACGAACGGAATTGCAAACCCAAACCATGCAATCGGAGCTGCGATTTTTGAAGTCGCAGATTAACCCGCACTTCTTATTTAATACCTTAAATAATCTTTATGCGCTGACCTTGAAAAAGTCAGATAAAGCCCCTGAAATTGTAGTAAAGTTATCAGAGATGATGCGGTATATGTTATACGAGTGTAATGAGAAACGCGTCCTCTTGGAAAAGGAGATCAACTATATCAAAAATTACTTAGACTTGGAAGCGCTACGTCAAGGAAAAGAAGTGGAAATTCGATTTGAGGTACAAGGTGAAGTAACAAATCAACAAATAGCCCCTTTGATGTTTATCCCCTTTTTAGAAAACAGTTTTAAACATGGGCTAAATCACGCCATCTCAGAAGGCTTTGTGCATACCGTATTATTCGTGGAAGACAATGACATCATCTTTCATATTGAAAACAGCAAACCAGATTCCATCCCCATGCCCGAACATCCAAGAAGCGGTGGAATTGGTTTAGTCAATGTCCGCAGACGGTTAAATATTCACTATCCAGATCATCACACGCTCACCATCGAGGACCAACCTAATATTTATTCTGTTGATTTGAAATTGGAGTTGGATTGATGCATTCCATTGTTCTATTGTATCACTGTTCTATTGTTCCATTGAATCGCTGGTGCAAAGGCTGTGCCTTGCATTCATTATTCCAAAGGCTGTGCCTTTTACTTTCGTACGTCAGCAGAGGGAAAGATAAAACAATCATTCAGATCACTTTGGAGTGATCAGATTGAAGGAAGGCGTCTGATCTGATCACTCCAAAGTGATCTGATCAGTCCATTGATGCTGTTTAAGTACTACCAATGGAACAATAGAGCAATGGATCAATAGAGCAATAGAGCAATAGAGCAATGGATCAATAGAACAATAGAGCAATGGATCAATAGAACCATAGATCATTCCTCCATCAAATACTTTTCAAGGTCCCGAACAACCCGATCCATTCTAGAAGTAACGATAAAATCCAACCGTCTATTTTGACGTTTACCATCGGCAGTTTCATTAGAGGCAAGTGGAGCAGAATCCCCTTTTCCTGCCGCTAATATTCTATTGGGACTCACCCCATAATCATCCGTAAGGATGCGGACTACATTGGCAGCACGCAAGGTACTTAACTCTAAATTGTCCTTAAAATTTCTGGCTACTTTGCTATTATCGGTATTGCCGATAACATTGACTTTGATAGAAGGATATTTATTGATAAGACCCGCCATTCTACTTAAATTTCCAATTCCCTCCGTTTTGACTCTAGCTTGTCCAGGTCTAAAAAATAGATCATTAGAAATGGAAATACGCAGCTCTCCATTGATGATTTTTAAATTATAATTTCCTCTACCATAACCTTCCATCTGCATTGTGAACTCCCCTAACATGGTGTTCTGACTTTCCGCTTGTTGGTCAATGATAGCTTGGAGTCCACTTAGTTTATTTTCTTTTTGCCGAATCAGTTCTTCTTTATCCGAAACGACGGATCGCAAATCTTGTGCAGTGGAGGTCTTGGATTCTTGTTCCGCTAATACCTGATTTTGGACGTCATCTAGTCGATCTTGTAATTTATCATGCGTGATTAACAGCACTTCGTTAGCACCCTTTTGTTCCGCATATAAGATTCGTAAAGAATCAATAGATTGATCTTTGTCAAATATGGTTTCTTCTAAACCAAAGATTTGCTCTTCATAATTAGCACTACGTTGATCGGAACTCAAAATGGATTCTTCAAATTTTTTCTTACTGACACAGGAGCATAAATAAGCAGTTGAGAGTAACAATAGCATCCAGGTTGTTAGCTTTGGCTGATGTGCATTCATTTTAATGATACTATGAAATAAAAAAAAGCTGACCCTCCAAAGTAGGAAGAATCAGCTTTTTTTACCAGACAATTAAAATTTATTTAACGTAATCGGAAGCTAGAAGCACCCAATAAACCGATGTCTGTATAAACAGAGGCTCTATAAAAACCTTTACTTAATCTTTCTTCTAATAGGTGGTTGAAGTTCAACCGTTGACTTTCTGAAATATCAACGCTTTGCTTAGAAACCGCCATAATATCAGTGTCTTGACCATTTAAACTGACCGTAGTCGCAATAGGATTCGCCTTCTTGATCGGAATCCCACTTTCATCGGTAATGACCAAGTAGATATCTCTTAATCCTTGGTACTTTTCAGGTACCGCTACTAAATCAAAACTTACTTTTACCGTCTTTGCCCAACGTGACTTAGCAGTGGCTTTGGTATTTCGTTTTTCAACCTCTACGGTAAAACCATTTGCTTTGAAATTTTCCAAAGTCAATGCCGCCACTTCCTCTTGGATCGTAGCATTTAGTCTAGCTAACTCTGCTTTTTCTTCTCTACTAGTTGCCAAATCAGCTGCTAATTTTTGATTTTCTTGTTTCAATGCGTCATTTTCAGACTTCAAAGAAGTGATTTCTGACTCTAATTGAGACTTAACCGCTAATAAGCTGGATAATTGGGAACGAAGAGAAGCCATTTCTCCATCTTTTCCAACCATTTCTTCTTTTAGTTGGTTAATCGTAGAATTACGTCTTCTTACTTCTGCTTTCGCATCCGATACAGATCCTTTTAAAGATTGGTTTTCTTCTGCTAAATCAGAAAACTTAGACTGTAATTCCGCAATTTCTGCTTCCAAATTGGCTTTCAATCCCTTCACATCGTTAATTTCGTTTTGTAAAGTGGATTTTTCCGCAGTAACACTAGCGATTTGTCGATCATATGCTTGTTTAGCCGTATGATTGCAATATCCCAAACCTATGATTGCTGCCAATAACAACAATCCAATGACAATATTTAATGCCTTCATAAAAAATTAAAATTTTTGTTTACTAACCCGAATTTTGGATAATGATGGGAAGCAATAGGTAGGTATGAGATACATTTTTCTCATAGCCGTTCTTGTTTATCAGGACAATTATACGGTTTTCTATTGATTTTCTAATAACGTTCTACCTAATAAACATTTAAATATTCCTAAAAAATCTAAAAATGATAGGGAAAAATAGAATTTTAAGATTGTTTTAAGAGAAAAGTGGACTTTGATTGAGGTTTTCGGTAATACTGCTACGGTTGAAAGACGCTATTAGCAGTCATAGAATTAATTGTTTTAAGTCTGCCCATACCAAAATAAGATAAACAGTTGATTTACTCATCGGATGGCTACGCTGTCCGATGAGCCTCCCCATCCGACGGCGCAAGCCATCGGACGGGATTAGACCATTGTTTCGTCATTTCTGTCCAAGCAATAACCACCTAACAAGCATTCAATATTATGGAAGACATCTATTGTCAGCAAATAATTCCAGGCAAGCTAAAAGTAGACATGGTATTTGAAACCGATCAAGTGATGGCGTTCCACCACACGAAGCCTTATTGGGAGCACCATGTTGTCATTATTCCCAAAACTCATATCGACTCCCTGTCTACGTATCCGAATACACCAGCGTTAAATAAGGATATTTTTGAAGCGATAAAAGTAGTCACCAAACTATTTGAAGAGCACTATGGCGGTTGCAAACATCATTGGTATAAATTGGAAAGGGTAGCATATGAAAAGCAAGAAGCTGCATTGAAGTGATAAGAGAGTGGACAACAGTAATTTTACTTTAAAGTTTTTTGATTGTTGATTACTAAGGGATAGAAAATAATTAGCATAGAAAAGCCCTTGCAAACAAACGTTTACAAGGGCTTTTGTGATCCCGTCAGGATTCGAACCTGAGGCCTGCTGATTAGAAGTCAGCTGCTCTATCCAGCTGAGCTACGGGACCAGAAGTAAATTTGAGTGCAAGTAGTAAGTTAAAACTCAAAACTTCACTCAGTGTGCCTTTCTTTAAAAGCGGTTGCAAAATTGCGGTTTTATTGGGTAATATGCAATATGTTACGAGTAATTTTTAGGGATGATGACAAATCGCTCTCGACCACCGATATTCGCGGGCGGATGCACCTCCTTTAGGAGGCTGGGAGGTATGAGAGGGGAATCGTAAAGTAACCTACTATACTAAACCAAACAAATCCCGCACGCCAATCGTCCGATCCACATTAAATCCTTCTGCATACTCAAATCCTGCGTCTCGACCAAAGGTACGCGCCTTGGCCCGTAGGAATTTCAGGAAATCTTCCCCTGATATGGGCGTTTGTAAATCTTTAGACGCATCATCCGGGTTGAAGAATTGTGATCTAAAAGCTAAAATTAATTCCTGTTTTCGATCAACATAGTCACTAATATCAACCACGAAATCGGGGACTAAGTTCCGATCTTGGATATAATGATACAATGCTTTGGGACGCCAGCGTTCTTGGACTTGCCCATCCTTCCCTGTGGTGGGGACTTTTACCAAGCCACTATAAAAACAGGCATCCGCCACCAACTTGGCAGCTCGCCCGTGATCGGGATGGCGATCTGTCAAGGAATTGGCTAGAATTATTTCAGGCTGACAGGCACGAATCACTTGGACAATCTTTAAGATATTGGATTGGGAATACCTGAAAAAACCATCTGACATCTGTAGATTTTTTCGGAAAGTTGCCCCCATCATTTGTGCTGCAGTAGCTGCTTCTTTTAATCGTAATGGGCCACTGCCTCTGGTACCTAGTTCTCCCATCGTGAGGTCCAATAGACCTACGGTTTTTCCTTGGGCGATATGTCTTAGTAAGGTGCCGCTACAGGCTAGTTCTATGTCGTCGGGATGTACGCCTATGGCTAGGATGTCTATTTTTTTCATTTTTGTTTTGTTCTATTGTTCTATTGTTTCATTGTTCTATTGTTCAATTGCTCTATTGTCCCATTGTCAGTAGATTAGACAGGATTAACGAAACAGTTGATTGACTCGTCGGATGGCTACGCCGTCCGATGAGCCTTCCCATCCGACGGCGTAAGCCATCGGACGGGAGTAGACCATTTTTTGTCATTTCTATCCATGTACTTCCCATTGTTGGGATGGGGTCAAAAAGTAACGACGTTCCTTTGGAGGAACGTCGTTACTAATGGGATCGTGCAAATATAGGCGTTCTACAGGATTAACGAAACAGTTGATTGACTCGTCGGATGGCTACGCCGTCCGATGAGCCTTCCCATCCGACGGTGGGGTATCAATAGAGCTAATCAGTTCTAAACCGTTTCATTAATTCTATCTATGCCCTGAAGCATAACGCTTAGCAACAATGAATCAATAGGACAATAGAACAATGAAACAATGAATCACCGAACCTCCACCCGAATCCCCTCAGAATGACTACTAAATTCAGGCGCATACATACACTGCATAGAAGTAATACCATTCGAAAATTCTCCCTTATGTACGACTCGTAGTGGATATTCAAAGACAAAAGTGCCTTTGGGTAAATAGTCGATAAAGAAATTGGTAGAAGCGTCTTTGGTACTTTCATAGTAGCCCAGACCACCTTGCCATTTGTAACCGCTTAATACATTGATTGGCTCGAAACCTGC
>CALJIQ010000401.1 GCA_937973995.1 uncultured Saprospiraceae bacterium | reverse complement strand
AGTAGTCTGACAAAAATAAGTTAACAACTTTGCTTTTCAGTTGATTGATTATTAATTACTGATTATTAGCTAATTAGGCGTGTTCAGTAGCGTCTGGAAAATAATTAATAATCAATAATTAATAATGTCACACTACTTACCCATTCAAAATTCAACATTTTTCATTCAAAATTGAGTATTTATAATTGTAGGAAGTATAGTGTACAATATCAATAATTTATGATAAACAGACTGGTACGTTTATGTTTTGCGATAAGTATATCTCTAACTAGTGTGGCGTATTGTTTTGGACAACAACCAACGCAATATTCCCTTTATATGCTCAATCCATTTCAGTATAATCCAGGGTATGCGGGTTTAAATGATGCAATAGAACTGACGGGCGTCTATCGGAAACAATGGCAAGGGCTTAGCGAGAGTCCAACCCATCAGAATATCAATGTCCACTTTCCAGTATATCGATTGAGTAGTGGTCTTGGCATAGATGTTGAGAATGATATGCTAGGTTTAGAGCAAAATCTACAAGCAACCCTATCTTACAATTTTCACCTCCCTCTTGGTCGTTCCAGTATAGTGAGTTTTGGTTTTGGCGCAGGTATTTTTCAAAAGAAAATTACTGGAGAAGGCATTAGAACGCCTGAAGGCATTTATGATCTTGGCATTCTTGACCATAATGATAATTTAGCTTTGCCAAGTACCAATCAAAATGCTTCCACCCCCATCTTTAATGCTGGAATCTATGTTAAATCAGAGTTATTTGAAATTGGAGTTTCCGCTATAAATTTACAGGAACCCACGATACAGGGAGACTTTTTGAGCACTAAGCTTAGTCGTAACTATTTCCTAACGGCAACGTATAATTTGGACTTGTTGCGGAAAGTTTCTGTACACCCATCCATACTGATAAAAACAGATCAAATTGAGTGGCAAACAGAAATATCTGCATTGTTTAAATATGACGACAATATATTTTTAGGAGGCTCGTTTAGAGGATATAATTCCACAACGGTGGATGCAGCAGCTCTAATTCTTGGAGGAAATATCAATGAAAAAATCACTTTAGCTTATGCTTACGATATTACCCTATCTGATTTGAATATTGTAAGTACAGGTAGTCATGAATTGCTACTGAGAATTAATTTAGGTACAGAGGTTGGTAAAGGTAAATTGCCTAAGATCATTTTTAATCCTCGGTATTTGGATTGATTTGAAGTTAGAAATGAGCACCTTCAAAAGACTAGGTGGGGATTAATTTTCTAAGAAGAGTTTTGATTTAAATTAAATCTTTAGCGGTTTCCCTAGCCCACATTTCATAGAGGAAATTGTAAAATGAATTGCAAAAACTACTATTCTTAGCTTTCAATTGCAATTTTCCTAAATAACTCACACTAAGTACGAAAAAATAGGCGTTAGATACTCGAAATCACCCCTTAGTATCCAATTTTAGAAAAAGGAGTCTAAATGGTAATCGAATTTATAAAGATTGTCGGCTATCATTAAGTTTAAAAGTAATATTCTTACTAATATTAATACATTAGCGGTTATCTTTGCCGCCGCAAAGTCTCTTACGTTCAAAACTGTTGTTTTTACTAGGTTTTGAGCGGTAGATTCATTTGAGGATCATTCCTTGATAAACGTAAATTAGGAGCGTTACAATGAGAAAAATTTCGAAAGTTTTATTTGCCCTAGTTGCCCTTTACGCACTTACAACAGCTTGTGGAAGAAAAAGCGGTGGGGAATTAACTGGCGTTTTAGATCGTCCAGGATGGAAAGGAGCCATCAACCCTTATGGTATGGTGTATATTCCTTCTGGTACATTACACATTGGTCCTGGTGATCAGGATATGCGTAATACCTACGTTCAACGTCCTAAAGCTATTTCCATTCAAGGCTTTTATATGGATGATACGGAGATCACCAATAATGAATATCGACAATTCATTAATTGGGTTAGAGATGAAAAAGCACTCCAGTATATGGAATTATGGGAGCTTGATGACGAAGGTAATGAAACAGGCAAAGTAGATTGGGAAGCCAGAGATGAAATAGATTGGGAAGATCAAGAGACTTTGGGAGACTTGTTTTACGAGGATGAAAGTTTTATCACCACAGGTGACGAAGCGGACATGATGGGTAAGACGATCAATGTGGATAAGTTAGTATATGAGTATAAAACGATTGATTGGAAGAAAGCAGCAAATGGTCGGGATTATGCCAACCTAGACCAATATTCTACAGAACATGCTGTAAATATATATCCTGATATTTTTGTTTGGATCAGGGATTTCTCTTATTCCTATAATGAACCAATGACTCGTAATTATTTTTGGCATCCAGCCTTTGATGATTATCCAGTGGTAGGTATCAATTGGAGAATGGCAGATGCATTTGTTAATTGGAGAACGGAGCTTTGGAATGAAATCAAAGGTAACCAGAATGGAGAAGTGAATACAGAAGATTATCGTTTGCCTACAGAGCATGAGTGGGAGTATGCTGCTAGAGGAGGGCACGACTTAGCTCCATATCCATGGGGAGGTTATTATACTCGAAATGGTAAAGGTTGTTTACTAGCAAACTTCAAACCTGGTAGAGGTAACTATCCTGAAGATGGAGGCTTGTACACGGTCAAAGCCGATATGTATTTTCCTAATGACTTTGGTTTATATAATATGGCAGGGAATGTGGCAGAGTGGACTTCCTCCGCTTATTACGAAAACGCCTATTCCTTCCTTCACGATCTGAACCCAGATATTCGCTACGATGCAACCGAAGACGATTATGATGCAGATACCAGAAAGGTGATTAGAGGAGGATCTTGGAAAGATGTAGCTTATTTCTTACAATGTGGAAGTCGTCACTGGGAATTTCAAGATACTACTAAATCCTATATTGGTTTTAGATGTGCGTTAACCTTCTTAGGACGCTCTATCAACGACTTTTAACGGTCTCAACTACTTACTTAATTAAAATGGTACGATTATTCACTTACAAATATTCGTACCATTTTAATTAACCCAAGTTGCGACAAATTGTAAAGTTGGGAAATTCCAATTTTGAAATGCGAGAAGCACATGGTTTAGAATTTGAGTCTTGGAATTTAATAACCCCATCAACTGAAAACAAATTTCCTTAAAGAAGGAAAGTAGAAGCAATAACAAAAACCTCCCTACCGCGAATACCCGTCAATATGTTATTTTTGCATATTTATTCGTTTCAAACAGAACATACTAGTATTGTGGCTTTGTGGCGTTTTGGTACTATGGTGCACTTAAATAATATAAGTACATCATCCCCCCAAAATATCATAGCTCTATAATACTGTAATACAATTTTATAACCTACACACTGTAAATTTTGAACAAAAAAGGATTATAATCAAGATTTACAACAAAAAATAGATACATCATGAGTTTTATTCATTCAAAAGTATTTAAGTATTTTAAAAACCTGGTTATTGGTCTAGGTGCAGCAGTGGTTTTATTAGGTGCCTTGGCTAAATTGTTATCTCATCCATTAGCAGACATGATGCTGACAGTTGGTTTGTGTACGGAAGCAGCGATCTTTGCTTTCTTAGGTATCATTGGTCCTGAAAAAGATTATTACTGGGAAAAGTTATACCCAGGATTAGATCAATATAATTCAAGAGTCAATCCTTTAGCGGCAGGTCCAACGGGTGCTGTGGATATGCCAGGGTTAAATGGTCAAGTAGTAGAGCAGCAGTTAGGTGGCATGTTGACGGAATTACAAGGAATGTCTAAAAGTTTAGGATCTTTAAAAGCTTTGCAAGAAGTAGACTTTTCTGGCACAGGAGAGCAGTTAAAGACCATGAATAATTTCTATACTAGATTGAACGAAGCGATGGCAGATTTAACAGACTCTGCGGATGAGGCTAAAATCTATAAAGAACAACTTTCTTCTTTAAATAGAAATTTAGGTTCTTTGAATTCTGTATATGGCAATATGCTAAATGCCATGTCTGGTCCTAGAAATACGAATGTATAATTTTAAAATAGTCAATAGTTATTAGTCATCCGGCAATAGTCAATAGTCATTATTTCATGGCTAATGACCCATGACCCATGACCAATGACTATCCAAAAATATAACCTATGTCTATTCCTAAGGAACCCCGGCAGTTGATGATTAATTTGATGTATCTGGTGTTGACCGCACTATTAGCATTGAATGTATCTGCTGAGGTAATGAATGCCTTCAAGACGATTGATGATAGTTTGGTGAAAACCAATAAAACGACAGACAAAGCACTTGATGGGCAACAAAAATCATTAGACGCTTTATTAGCGGAAGAAGCCAAAAAGGATTTCCGTCCATTAGGAGATGGAGTAAGAGAGATCAGAGCTGCTTCTAAAGAATTCACAGATTATGTGGAAAGCATCAAAGATAAATTGATTGATGAAGCTGGTGACCAAAATGGTAGCCATGATGATGGGGATTATCTATATCCAGACAATCCTATCAAGAAAATAATTAAAGGTAAGAAGAACAAAGACGTCACTACCCGTATGTTAGTGAATGAAGGAATGGGAGATGAGTTGGAGCAGAGAGTTGCTTCAGCAAAACAAAAATTCTTGGATACCTATCGTGCTATTTTAAGTAAGCCTGAGAATGCCAAGACTTTTGGTTTCCGTACAAAATCCGGAAAGGTAGATACGGAAGCGATTAATGCAAAGATCAATGCATTAGAGAATAATATGGCACTTTCTATTGAAGAAAATTGGCAAGAGGCTGCTCCTGACAAAACGAGTTGGGCAGATTACCGCTTCCGTCAAATGCCTTTAATTTCTGTATTGCCTCTATTGACTAAGATGCAAACAGATTCTAAGAATGCAGAAGCTTTTGCAGTTGGTGAATTGGCATCTTTAGTGGGTGGTAAGGAAATTGTATTCAACAAATTCTTCCCAGTAATCAATGCTAGAAAAGCTTATGTAATCAAAGGAGAGAAGTTTGAAGCAGACATCTCCTTAGGTGCTTATAGCTCTGATATTCCACCAGAAAATATCAAATTAACAGTGGATGGAGCTAGAAAGTCAGTTGGGAAAGACGGTGTCGCCAAGTATAGTGTTACCACTAATTCTACTGGTAAGAAAAGAATAAAATTATCAGCAACGGTTACTAACCCTTTAACAGGGGAAGTTTCTACTTCTACGCAAGATTTCGAATATGAAGTAGGGGTTCGTTCTGCGAATGTATCCGCTGATAAAATGAATGTGTTTTATATCGGTGTGAATAACCCTATCTCTGTTACGGCTGCTGGAATATCTAGTAATGATTTAAAAGTGAACTGTTCAGGTTGTAATTTGAAACCAAACGGAGCTGGTAAATATATCGCTACTGTTAGTAAACCTGGTGAAGTGAAGGTGAACGTATCTGGTGGCGGTTTGCCAAATACACCATATACTTTTAGAGTAAAGCGTATTCCTGATCCAGTTGCAAGACTTGGTAAGTCAGAAGATGGTAGCATGGGTAATGGAACGTTCAAAGCTCAACCAGGTATTATTCCTTGGTTAGATAACTTTGATTTTGATGCGAAGTGTAAAATTGATGGCTTCAATGTTACGCGTGTACCTAAGCGACAAGATGCTATACAGAAAACCAACCGAGGAGGTACTTTTAGTGGAGAAGTGAAGCGAATTATTGGTTTGGCTAAACCAGGAGATGTATATTATTTTGAAAACATCAAAGCTAGATGTCCTGGTGATGCAGCTGGAAGAAAAATTAATTCTTTAGTTTTTAAAATAAAGTAATATCATTGGTCATTAAGTCATTAGTCATTAATTGCTCATTCGACGTGTATTTGACTAATGACTTAATGACTAGTAACGAATGACTAACTAAGCATACTATTTGCCTCTCCATAGGCGTTTAATGATTGACTTTGGCTATTGGTCTTTAGTCTTCAATATAACAAAGACCAGAGACTTAATCCTAGAGACTTATTAATACACCATTATGAATGTTAAGTTTTTGATTGGCTTCTTTTTGTGTTTATTCACTTTACAACTAGCCAATGCGCAAGTTCCTAGAGAAGTAAGAACAGAAGAAGACGAAGAAGAATATGATACTCCTTTAGATGATATCGTTGAAAAGCGAATTATTAACGAGCGTCGGGTTTTGCCTTACGATCCTTTGAGGGAGGCGGATATTTTTTGGGAAAAAAGAATTTGGAGAATCATTGATGTACGAGAAAAAATGAATCTTCCTTTTGCTTATCCAGATGAGCCATTCTTCTCTATCTTGATGGATGCGGCTATGGAAGGAGAGATTACGGCATATGGTACAGAAGATGATAAATTCTCTTATCCACTTGAACCAGATGAAGTAGCTTCTATGGGTGCCAATGTGGATACGATTCTCACCTTTGATCCTGAAACGTATGAAGAGCAAATTCAGGTGGTGAGAAACGACCTTGATCCTGCGGACATCAAACAATTCCGATTGAAAGAGGTTTGGTTCTTCGATGAAGAATCCTCTAGACTAGATGTTAGAATCTTGGGAATAGCTCCTTTAAAAGACGAATTTGATGAAGACGGGAATTATAAATATACCTTACCGTTATTCTGGGTATATTATCCTGACTGTAGAGATATTTTAGCTAGATACCAGGTATTCAATGCTGGGAACGATGCCAGCCCCCTTACATGGGAAGATTTACTAGAAATGCGCTATTTCTCTAGTTATATTTTTAAAGAGTCTAATGTGCATAGTCGTGCAATAAAAGATTACCTAACCAATGGGGTAGATCAGTTATTAGAAGCAGAAAAGATACGAATGGAAATCTTTAATTTCGAGCATGACATGTGGGAATATTAGTAGTTAATAGTTTAAAGTGAAGAGTGTGTAGTGATGGCACACTAGAAAAGCCCAATTCATATCTAATGAGTTGGGCTTTTTTGTTTTCTTTGCGTTGTAGTACTCTTAACTCTTAACTCCTCACTATTCCATGCCTATAAATATTGAAATAAAAGCAGCTTGTGCTCATCAAGAAAAAATAAAAAGAATCTTAGAAGATAAACAAGCCATCTTTAAAGGGATAGATCATCAAATAGATACGTATTTCATGGTTTCTAAGGGACGACTAAAACTAAGAGAAGGAACTATTGAAAACCACTTAATTCATTACCATAGAGCGGATCAAGCAGGTCCTAAACAATCTACCGTGACCTTATTTAAAACGGACCCTGATTCCACACTAAAACAAATACTGACAGAATCAGTAGGGACAAAAGTAGTAGTGGATAAATTGAGGGCGATCTATTTTATAGATAATGTAAAATTTCACTTGGATAGCGTTCAAGGCTTAGGTCAGTTTGTTGAAATTGAAGCGATTGATACAGATGGCACCATTTCAATTAGCCAATTGCAAGAGCAATGTGAATATTATATGCAGTTATTTGACATACAATCGGAAGATTTATTGACCGAGTCTTATAGCGATATGCTAAAGCAGGAATAAATCAAATCTCTTCTTTATCCAACTGCTCCATCGCATAATGAGCAGCTCTAGCTGTTAAGGCGCAAAAAGTAAGCGAAGGATTCTGCGTAGCAACAGAAGTCATGCAGGCGCCATCCGTTACAAACACATTTTTACAAGCATGTAACTGATTCCAATTATTCAATAAAGAAGTTTTAGGATCATGTCCCATTCGGACGCCGCCCATCTCGTGAATATCTAGTCCAGGAGCTTGTTTGGTATCTCTCGTTTTAATATCTGTAAAGCCTGCCTTTTTATACATATCTGTCAACTGCTCAAAGAAATCTTGGATCATCTTTTCATCATTGTCATCGTACCCAATATTGATTCTGTATAAGGGGATGCCCCATTCATCTTTTTGGGTATCGTGTAAGGCAATGAAATTACTTTCTTTCGGAATCGTCTCTCCCATCATATGCGAATTGACCCGCCAAGGATGATAATCTTCTTGATCTGATTGGAGATGATTTAATAAATCCTCTCCAAATCCACTACTATCAACCTTTTTGTAACGACCTGCTCCAAAACCTGCCGCATAGCCTCGCAAGAAATCGGTCTCTTGCTTATATACGTTTCTAAATCGTGGAATATAGGCACTAGTAGGCCGCCTTCCAGCAGTTTTAAACCCTTTATGTCCGGTATAGGTAGCATTGATTTTACCTCTATAGATATGGAAGGCTACATACTTTCCTAATAAGCCATTATCATTTCCTAAGCCATTAGGGAAACGATCAGACTTGGAATTTAATAGAATGGCATTGGTATTGAACGTACCTGCATTTACAAAAATAATATTGGCAAAGTATTCTGTTGTTTCTTTGGTGTTGGCATCAATCACTCGTACCCCTACTGCTTTATTTTCTTTTTCATCAAAAATAATAGAGTGTACAACGGAGTGGGCTTGTAAGGTTAAATTACCGGTTCGCAGTGCCCAAGGGATAGTGGTGGAATTAGCATTAAAATATCCCCCAAAAGGGCATCCTCGCTGGCAAATATTTCTGCTTTGACATAAAACCCTTCCTTGTTCTTTGAAAATGGGGCGGTTTTCCGTAAGATGAGCGCAGCGCCCGTAGATGACATGACGGTTTTTATAATGCTCTTTTACTTTTTGTTGGAAATATTCCTCCACGCAATTCAGTCCGAATGCTTTTAAGAAATCACCATCAGGCAACATATCCAATCCGTCCTTATTCCCAGACACCCCAATAAATCCTTCTACATAAGTGTACCACTTTTCCAAATCTTTATAGCGAATGGGCCAATCTACTGCAAAGCCATCTCTGGCAGGTCCTTCAAAATCATAATCACTCCAACGCTGTACTTGCCTTGCCCACATAATAGAACGTCCTCCTACTTGGTAGCCTCTTATCCAATCAAATGGTTTTTCTTGGATGTAGGGATGCTCTGTATCTTTTACAAAGAAATGCATCGCATCCTCTTTGTAAGCATAACAACGACTGATTACAGGATTTTCCTTTTTCACATCGGCGGGAATAGACCCTCGATGAGGAAATTCCCAAGGCATCATACCTGTAGTCGGATAGTCTTTGATATGTTCTACATTTCGACCTCGTTCTAGCATTAAGGTTTTTAAACCCTTATCACAAAATTCCTTGGCAGCAAAACTACCCGACATACCTGCCCCAATAACGATAGCGTCAAAATGGTGATCTGTTTTTTGCATATTTGTTTGTTGCGAGTTGCGGGTGGACGAGTTATAAGCGTCATGTATGCAACTCGTTCACCCAATCTCCACACAGCCCTCATATCGCCCAGGTGCAAATTCCCAATCAGTGAAAGTGGTTAAATAATATTCAGAAGAGGTAAAATGTCTTTTGGTTAATTGAGTAGTAGTATCGAAAAAATATTTTAAAGCGTCTGGTATTTCTTCTGAGGAGGAAACGGTAGTCAATACTTCTTTTAATTGTTCTGGATGTAGTTGTTGAAAACTAGTATTATACTTTTCTTTTAAAAAGGCTTGAAAACTAGTCACTCCAGATACATATTTGTCAATATCCTCTTTTTGATAAGAATCATTGACCATGGTCAGCATAAAGTCAAGCGTAGATTCAGGAGTCGCATATCCCTCAATACCGTTTGTAGGAAGGATGGCTTTTGAAATTTGCTCAATCATCCCTCTTTGCGTTCTATCCAGTGGAAGATTAGCATATACCTTTAAGGGTTCTTGAAAAAGGTTACAAGCAGGTAGAATTACTATTCCTGCGGAGGTAGCTATTATACTTTGTAGGGCAGTACGCCTTTTCATATCCTAATTTGTTATTTATACACAAGTCTAGAGAACTTCTTTCAAATGTAGGGAAAATTTGTAAAACCTAGAATATTTATTACTTTTATTATTAGACTTGTTACCCTTTAATAAACAGCCGTCTGAAAATATCTTTTTTCGCTATTTTCCTTTAAAAAATAAGTCCGTAGCTGGGCTATGCACTGATTTTTTAAAGAAAACTATCGAAAAAATCTAAAATTCATACAACCATT
>CALJIQ010000400.1 GCA_937973995.1 uncultured Saprospiraceae bacterium | reverse complement strand
AGCATTGAGAACTTACCCATCAAGCAAACCATCTAACAATTTCTAAATCCCAAAGGTATTTCAATAGTTGGATATGCAGGAATTTTTAGATACTGTAATTGACCAAATTAACAACCACACCTAAAGGGTAGTTATTGAACTTGATACTTGCGTTTGAACTTTACTTCCATACCTACCAAATAAAAAAAGGCAGTCAAACTAAGTATGACTGCCTTTTTTTATTTGGTAGGAACGAAATGATTTATTCCTCTTTAGTATCTTCGGTAGAAACTTCTTCTGTTGTTTCCTCTGCGACTGTCACCGTTTCTTCCACAACCTCTACCGTTTCTTCAGCTACAGCTTCTGTTGTTTCTTCTGCCACTGCCACCGTTTCTTCAACCACCTCTACTTTTTCTTCAACAGTTGCTTCTGTTGTTGCCACTGCCGCTACCGCTGCTACTGTTTCTTCTGCCTTTTCTGATTTCTCAGCCTTTGGTGCTTCTTTAACCTCAGCTGGTTTTTCAGTTTCTTTAATTGCTTGAATCTGATTGACCAATAAGGCAGACTTCATCGTAAAGTCATCATGGTTTTCATTAAATTCTTGATAGACCATGAACATTCTAGCAGCATCCCAAGCAGCACTTTTAGGCTTTAATTGACGAGCAGCGATTGGATGTAACCAATATTTAAGATTATTTGACTTTAAATGTCCATCTGAATCGTCATAGCGAATATTGGTAGCTACGCCAAGCTTGTTTAAAGAAAACAAATAATTGAACTCTTTATTTAAGGCTTTTTGTAAATCAAAAACGCGCATTCCTCTAAACTGAACACCAGACTTTTCGCACAGAAACAAATCTCGTTTACCATCGAAGGTAACTAGATTTTGAAGGTTGTACTTTCTAAAGTTTTTCATGAAAAAACTCTTGATGTATCTTCTAGTTGGGCGAATTTTTCTGAAAGCAAAATCCAAAGCGTTTTCATCTAAAGAAAAGTCCTCTTTATAAGGCTTTTTTCTTCTTGTTTTTAAATTGACTACTTGCTTGGATCGACCAATGGTATGTCCTAATTCATTAACTCTAGAATTTACCCATACTACATCTACATCCGAATTAATGGCTAGGCTCTCAATAAATATCCTATTCGTGGAAGGGTCAAAAACCAATAAGGCAATATCGCTGATTGCAAAAAAATTAGCGTATCCACCGTATATATTTCCAAATTTCAACTCTAAAAAAGCAATGTTGTCTCTCATGGTTTTAAATTATATCACATACAGTTGAGAAGCATTTACTGAATAAGTGGCTTCGTGTGTTTTTATTCTTGATTATAATGACGTATTTTTTGTTAAAAGGAGGACAGATTTCTGTACGATTTTTAGATAGGAAATGTTCTAGAAAAGGCAGCTTTTCTGAAATGATAACTACTTAATCGGCTGATTTTCCTCATTTATTGCATCTAATTATTTAAAATTTGTATCTAGAATTTAGAGTATAAATTTTTCTAATAAGTTATTTTATTTCAACTCTAAAGATACCTGTTTTCATCAGAAGGCTGTTGCAAAGTTAACAATGAAAACTTAATTTTGCCCCACTTTAAACAAAAATATTGTGATTATTATCAATCGTCATCATCATTATAGTTTTCAAGCTACTGGTCTGAGTAGGTGATGATGTCGTATTTGTTGTTATTCAACCTCAAAAAAGCGGCTTATCCTTGCTCTGGTAAGCCGCTTTTTTATTGGATAGGTATTGTGGTACTTTGGTATTCTGGTTTTGTGGTTTTTCCACAATAATTGCCTCCTATAAACCAAATTGCCACAACACCAAAATACCATAACACCATACCACCAAAAATCATGAGTACATTAAAAATAGCAGTTCAAAAATCAGGTAGATTGAGTGAAGATTCCTTGAGTCTTTTAAAAGGTTGTAATATTAATTTGCCAAAAGGAAAGAACAAACTAATTGCTCCTTCCACTAATTTCCCCGCAGAGGTATTATATCTGCGAGATGACGATATACCTCAATATGTGGAAGATGGGATTGCAGATATTGGCATTTTAGGACTGAATGTAGTCAAGGAAAAAAAGCACGACGTACAAATTGATAAATACCTCGGGTTTTCTAGATGTCGCTTGTCCTTAGCGGTCCCAAGAAACATCGAATATCAGGGAATTTCATTTTTTGATGGAAAAAAAATTGCTACCTCCTATCCTAAACTTACCAACGAGTATTTAAAGAAAAACGGCGTTCAAGCAGAGATACATGAAATAAGTGGTTCTGTTGAAATAGCTCCGGGAATAGGACTGGCGGATGGTATTTGCGATTTGGTTAGCACTGGCGGCACTTTGATGTCAAATGGCTTAAAAGAAGTAGATGTCATTCTCAAATCAGAAGCCGTATTAATTTCTAATCCCAAATTGTCTCCGGATAAGCAAGCTTTGTTAAATAAAGTATTATTCCGAGTAGAATCTTCTTTAAAAGCCAATCATTACAAATATATTTTATTAAATGCGCCCAATGAAAAAGTAAAAACCATCGTTGATATATTACCAGGCATGAAAAGTCCAACAGTACTGCCCTTAGCCGAAGCTGGTTGGAGTTCCATTCATTCTGTGGTCAAAGAGGATGATTTTTGGAACGTGATTGACCAGTTAAAATCTTATGGAGCGCAGGGTATTTTGGTGGTGCCTATTGAAAAAATGATTTTGTAAAAGAAAGTAAAACATAAGGACTGGTGCTTTGAGCGACGTAAAATTGTTGGATATTTTGATTACTTGATGGTTAATAACACGTTGACCATCCGGCCATCAAACCATCTTTTTATTCCATTATGCCCGTACTACGAAAGACCATCCTCTAAATAAGCCGCCGCACCACTAACCCATTCTTCATGCGAGGTTCAAAAAAAGTAGATTTAGGCGGCAGTATTTGATGTTGATTAGCCAAGGTGATAAAATCTTCAATAGGAATAGGGTAGAGATAAAAACCAATATTATTAGGGTGTTTGTTTAAAGCAGATTGCAAGCCTTCCACGCCTTTATTGCCTGAAATATATTGAATGCGTTCGTCCGTTCTCACTTCCTTAATTTGAAGAATATCGCTCAATATTTTTTCATTTAGTATTTGCACATCGAGCGGAATGGCGGAAAGATCATATTCTTTTAAGGTGTTCTCTTTCCATTTACACAACCACCAATCTTTCCCTATAATTGTTATAAAACTATACTTACCAGGAGGCTTTTGAGGATTGTTTAGTAGTTCAATATGACAATAGTTTTGAATGGCTTCCAGAAATTCTGCAGGAGAAATATGCGCTAATACTCGAATAATTCTATTGAATTCAGAAATGCGTAATTGATTACTCGCAAAAAGCGCTACCAATAGTTGACTAAAGTCTCCTTTCCTAGTTCCTTTCCCATTCTGTGTTTGTAACGTACCCATCGTAGCGGTCCGATGATGTCCATCCGCTATATAAGTGGACTTTACAGAACCTTCAAAAAGTATTTGTAATTGTTTAATAAGGCTATTATCTTCGATGCTCCATATATGATGATGGGATTGTTCTGCTTCCAAATAAGTAGAAAATAAAGGAGGGTGATTTGCGATCCAATCCTGCAACAACTCATCAATAGAAGAAACGGCAGCATAAGTCAATAAAATGGGCTTCATATTTGCCCCTTTTTCCAAGACCAATCGAATCATCTTTTCTTCTTTTTGAGCGATGGTTTGCTCATGTTTGATAATATTACCTTTGATATATTCCTCCGTAGGTAGGGTGGCTAAGAGGCCTGTATAGGAGGCAGTGCCCGATGCTATTTGATAAATATAGAATGCCTGAGTAGGCATCTTTTTAAAATATCCTTCTTCGTGGTATTCCGTATAACGTTCTTTTACCGTCCCGAAAAAAGTGTCTGGGGATGAAATTTTTTCCAACTTCGGATACCATGCGGAAAAAGGTAGAATCTTCATCGAATTTGTCGTAAGTTTTTGCCTTTGATTACAAATGTACTAAATTTTAGAAGTCAATCTCGCTAGCGCAAAGGCTTTGCATTGTGCTTATTATTTGTAAGGTTAAACCTTACGGATAAATAAGTGCAAGGCAGAGCCTGTGCACCAGCATTTTACTTCAAAGTAATCTAGTTAATTCAAATAAGTCATGAAAAGAAGCGTCAACCAAAAAATAAAAGTATTAAGATCTGCTATGAAAAAAGCAGGTATAGATGCCTATTTGATTCCAAGTAGTGACCCTCATCAAAGTGAATATGTTACCGAACATTGGAAAACCAGAGAATGGATGTCTGGTTTTACAGGCTCGGCAGGTTTGTTGCTTGTGACGAAAGACCATGCGGGTTTGTGGACAGATTCTCGATACTTTCTGCAAGGAGAAACAGAATTAAAGCGCACTTGTATCGAGTTGATGCGACAAGGAGTGCCGCACGCACCCGAACATACTTCTTGGCTAAGAAATAATTTACCATCTGGATCGGTGATCGGCTTAGATGGAAAGCTATTCTCCTTAGGTCAATTGAAGCACTTGGAAAAGGTGGTGAGCGCAAAGAATATCAAAGTAGATCAAGAACAGGATTTGATAAGTGCTATTTGGACGGATCGGCCTGACTTGCCCAATACCGCTATTTTCGAACATAAACAGAAATTTGCAGGACAAAGCAGAAAAGAAAAGATCCGAAACATTCAAGCAGAAATGGATAAGCAGGGGGCCACCTATCACTTGCTTACTGCTTTGGATGATATTGCTTGGACTTTTAATATCAGAGGGAAGGATGTAGCGCATAATCCCGTGGCGATTGCCTTTGCAGTGATAGGAAAAGAAATAAGTTATTTATTTATAGATACCCAAAAAGTACCTACCTCCTTAAGGAAATCATTTGATAAAGAGGCAGTTGTGGTGAAGCCTTATACCTCTATTGACCAATTTTTATTAGAACTACCCAAAGGAAAATTACTATTAGATCCTGCTGGTCTCAATGCACACCTTCACGGCTTGATTGACAAAAATCAAATCATAAAAGGTCGCTCCATACCAACCCTGTTGAAAGCCATTAAGAATGAAACAGAAATCAAACATGTCAAAAATGTGATGAAGCGAGATGGCGTGGCGTTGCTTCGGTTGTTTCGTTGGCTAGAAGCAGAATTAAAAACTAGGAAAGTATCAGAGTATGAATTGGCCGAACAATTAGCCGACTTTAGAAAAGCACAAGGCTACTATCACGGCGAAAGTTTTCCTGCGATTGTTGGCTATAATGGCAATGGAGCCATTGTCCACTACCGACCCCTACCTGACAAATGCGCTATGATTGAAAAATCAGGGATTTTACTATTAGATTCAGGTGGACAATACGAAGATGGCACGACCGATATTACTCGAACTATCACGCTTGGCAGACCTACCAAAGAACAAAAACGCAATTTTACCTTAGTGTTAAAAGGACATAT
>CALJIQ010000399.1 GCA_937973995.1 uncultured Saprospiraceae bacterium | reverse complement strand
CCATCGGACGGCGGTAGCCATCCGACGGGAGTAGTCGCCCTATCTGAAGAAAGCAATTAAGATGTCAGGCACTTTCCTTTCCGCTTTTCTGTGCTCAAGTTCCTGCCATCCAATCCATTACAATTTCTCGTCGGATGGCTGCGCCGTCCGATGAGGCATTCCCATCGGACGGCGGTAGCCATCCGACGGGAGCAGTCGCCCTATCTGAAGAAAGTATTTAAGATGTCAGGCACTTTCCCTCCCGCTTTTCTGTGCTCAAGTTCCTGCCATCCAATCAATCTATTTTTCTTCATTTTCCACCAATTTTCCTCTTGGTATCATATTTGTATAAATACCATTTGAATACTATTAGAAAACAGGACCTACCTGTTATCACTACATTCCTCAAGATTAACATACTGTACTGAAAACCGATTAGACGACCCAGTTAATGACGCTAGTTTTGAATTTTCAATGTTGAATTTTGAATGATAAACATCATTTAAAATTCAAAATTCATCATTCAAAATTATACTTTACCTACCATTGTTACGAAAAGACTTACCAGTAACGCAATTGATTCAACTCGTTTTTTGTGAAGATTAAAACCGATTTATTGGAGGCTAGTTGATTGATTATTAATTACTAATTATTCGTATGCCTATGGTGAATAATTAATAATCAATAATTAGTAATCAACCCTCTCTGAACAACACTTTATAGTCACTATGCAACTCAAATTTTACTTCCCGAATATTAGCAAATTATTGTTGGTGGTAGCTGCATGCCTTGTTGGTGCCACGGTTATAAAAGCGGAAGGCTCAAAAGATTTTTGGGACTATCCTGGATACCGATTATTTTTTAATGCCGAGCAACAGCAGCAATTAAAAGTGTATGCTAGGGCTGGCGAATTTATCAATGTAGGAGCCAGTCATGTGGGGATAACCGGTGGCTTTATAGTCGTCTATCGGCCAGATGGTTCTGTAGCTGCTCGCTTTGATGGTAGTGACGGTACGGCGATTATCCATAATGACGTGGAAGAGTTGGCGGGACCTACAGGGGGGTCTAGCAGCGGTACTGGATATATACCAGGGGTAGTGCCCGTCTCTTCTGAAACCGAAGGGGTTTGGACCATTCAATTGGGCTTTCCTGACTATACTAGGGGTGCTTTTGATAATATTATGAATGGAACCTCTTGGGACCGTGCGACCCATCAGCCTTTGGTGCAACGATCAGTGCTAGCTTGGGATGCCACTGTTACGCAGGGGGCAGCAGGGAATGCGTTAGGCGTACCCATAGAAGGGCGTGTCTATTCCAACGAATATATTTCCATTCAAAATGGAAATAATATTATGACTTCTCCTTCCTTTTACATTCTTACCAAGGATGGCTATATCTATCAAATTGATTTTAACGATACAGACCCTTGGGGATTTCCGCTATTTTCCAATTCTTTTGGAATCGTAAATGGGAATCAGCAACCTACCTATTCCTCTTTGGCAGATAGTTCCTACACCCGTTCTGCAAACCCTACTGAATGGGAATCCAATCAAAATTATTTATACGATCCACAAGCAAAGGATATTGGATCTTTGATTAATAATAAAATTTTCTTTAACCCTCCAGATGAAACCATGCCGACGAAGGCAATGGTAACAGATATATTTAATCAAGACAGCCATACTACTTGGTTGTTTAATCCGATTACAGCAGAAGTACCCGAATTAACTTCTGTCTTTTTTAGTGGTATTTTGGAAGAATCTTCGGAATGCGATCCTTTACAGAATACCAAAGTAGGACTAGGTGGCTTCATTTGTTTTACGGCGAATACCAATGGCATTGCTTCGGTTAAATTGGACATGAATAATAATAATAGTTTTGAGGATGCCGTGGATCGAGACTTATCTGCTTTTGTGAGCCTAGGAAAAGATTCGGTTTATTGGGATGGTAGAGATGGCTTGGGTAATGTAGTAGATCACACATTGAATTTACAAATCAATTATAATATTGAGTCTAGAAGTGGAGAAGTACACATCTTGATGTTAGATGTAGAGAACAATCCTGGTGGGGTCACTTTTACCAGAATGAATGGATCGGGTAGTCCCGATGATCAATTTTATTATGACCATACGCTAATCGGCGGAGGCGTTAGTGGAGGCGTGCCGGGCAATCCGACTGCAACTAATACGCCTTATGTTTATTCAGATCGCTTTGGGGATAATCTATTACTAGACTACTGGACCTTTATTGAATTCCCTAATCCAGCAACAGGTTCTTTTACCATTAATGTAATAGACGACTGTGAACCTCCTGTTACGAATAGAGTAGATAGCGATCAAGATGGGGTAGCAGACCTTATTGATTTAGATGATGATAATGATGGGATTCCAGATTTGATGGAATATTGTAATGCAGCTGGTACAAGAGATTGTGCTATTGTGATCGATCCGAGTGGAGATGCAGATGGAGATTTAATTCCCAATTATCAAGATGCACAAGATGCAGCGATTAATAATACTTGTGCAGACGTAGATAATGATGGTATTTGCGATCAATTGGATTTGGCGTATGATTTAGATGGCGATGGCGTACCCGATCATTTGGATTTAGATTCAGATAATGATGGGATTACGGATTTGGTCGAAGCAGGGCATGGTCAATTAGACGATAATTTAGATGGCGTGATAGATGGACTAGCCAACTTATTTGGTCAAAATGGATTATTCAATGTCCTAGCTACTCATGCCGATTCTTTAACGGCAACACTTACTTATTTTATCTCAGATAAAGACAAAGATCAGATAGCAGATTATAAAGATTTAGATACGGATAATGATGGTATCCATGATGTGCGAGAAGGAAATTTTGGATCATTAGATACCAATAATGATGGACGAATTGATGATGGAGAAGGGAATGTTCCGACCGTTACTGCACAAGGTTTACCCATGTTGATTATTCCTGATACCAGTACGATCAGCATAGCCTTACCGCCTGATACCGATCAGGATGGTATTTCAGATTGGCGAGATTTGGATACCGATAATGATGGCATCAATGATGTCTTAGAAAATATTGGCAGTGATGCGGATGCAGATGGGTTGATAGGAGAAGGACTACCTGTTGTAAATGCTAATGGCGTAGTCATTGATAATACTGCTACTGTATTTGCCACCTCCACTCCGACCGATACGGATGGAGATCAGCTACCAGATTTTAGAGATTTGGATAGTGATGCAGATGGTATTTTTGATGTACACGAAGTCAATCAACCTGACCCTGATAATGATGGCATATTGGGGATGGGAATTCCTTCTGTCAATAGAGACGGACAAAGTATAGAAGATGCGACAGGTACTTCACTTACCATGATTAGCAATCCAGTTGATGGAGATAATGATTCTCTACCAGATTTTCAAGATACAGATCGAGATGCAGATGGTATTCCAGATAGCTACGAATGTCCAGGCGGCTGGCCCTGTTTAGATACAGATGGCGATGCCATTTTTGATGTAGATGATTTAGATAGTGATGGAGATTTATTATTGGATGTAGATGAGTGTGCAGGAGGCGTTCCGTGCTTGGATGAAAATAATAATGAAATTGATAATTTTAGAGAATTTACCTGCCATGAGCTAACGACCCCAATCATTCAAATTACCACTACTTCTATTACGAACTTATGTGGAGGTGCTTCCATTCCAGTAGGGGTTACTAAATTAGATTCTTTAGCGATTGATTCTTTTTCCTATCAATGGACAGGACCTAATGGTTTTGTGGAGTCAGGAATGACTACCGATATCAATACCCTCCAATTAGAGGGCGTAGCAACAAGTGGTACTTATTCCTTAGTTGTGACGACGCCTGAAGGTTGTTCCTCGGTTCCAACCAGTACAGAGATCGCTTTGATGGATAGCTTAACTGTTCCTGTTTTGCGATTATCAAAGACCTTTGCTTGTACAGGAGAGAATGTGATGTTAACTGTTGATTCTAGTGATTTGCCGATCACTAGTTACAGTTGGTTTTTTGATAATCGAGATACTACTATTTTAATAGCTACTACGGAGACAGGGGTATATCAATTAACTAATCTTCGAGAAGCAAGTACTGGAAACTATATCGTGCGTACTACCATAGAAGGATGTACCGCTACGAACTCAGCACCCGTTGCCTTAACCATTACGCCTAGAACGGACAGTGTGGAAGTATTCGCTTTTGCCTTTACAGAAGATCCTGTATGTGCAGGAAGTCCAATCACCTTGAGTGTATTTGAATTAGATATGGATAGTGTGGTGTATGATTGGTATGGACCGAATGGATTTGTAGCTACGGGCACTAGCATAGAAATTGATACTTCCATAATGGGTAATTCAGGTCAATACTATGCAGAGGTGAATATTGCAAACTGTACATTTCAATCCAATGAAATAGACGTAGCGGTAAAACCAAGACCTGAAAAAACTCCAGCGGTTATTTTATCCACTTCATCCTTTTGTGCAGGAGATGCATTGACATTGAGCACCGCATCTGTTGAAGGGGATAGCGTCAGTTATCAATGGTATTTTGATAACGGTATGACTCAAGAATTAATAGCGGTTACAAGTGATTCAATTTTACAATTGGACAATTTGGAGCGAACCAATTCAGGCGACTATGCAGTGATGGTGGACTTAGCAGGTTGTACTTCTGATATGTCTGCTGTTGAAAAAATAAGCGTATTCCCATCCTTAGAAGGCGTAGCTATCAACACCTCATTGGATTCTCTTCAACTAGCCTGTGTAGGTAGTTCGGTGGAATTACAAATTGGTGATTTGGATAGTACGGCCGTGATTAGCTGGGCAGGTCCTAATAACTTCACTAGTGCTCAAAATTCGATCATTCTAGATACTTTTAATAGCCAATTAGCAGGGGCGTATTCTGCGGAGATTGTACAAGGCAATTGTACAAGTACCACAGGAGAAGTGAACCTGCGAATAGCACCTATTCCTTCTGTACCAGAATTAGATTTATTACAAGAAGATTTGTGTGCTGGTGAACCTATCGAATTAGTAATAGAAGATGCTACAACGGATTCTATTACCTATCAATGGTTTTTTAATGGAGCGGAATCAGAAGAGGATTTATCCACGCTATTGGGAACTACTTCCGCTGCCAATTTTTCTGTTGAAAATACTACGATGGATAATTCTGGGGTGTATTCTGTAGCAGCCGTTGTTGGTAATTGTGCTTCGGAAGTATCAGACCCAGTAATCGTTTTATTACAACCACCATTAGATATAGAAATTGCGACCTCTTTGACAGATGGAACTTCAACTTGTGAAGGGACAAATGTAGAATTAAGAGTGACTGAAATAGAAGGAGCCACCTACGAATGGGTAGGACCCAATGGTATCTTTGCCGCAACGAATACGACGAATTTAGATTCTGTACTCACCAGCCAAAGTGGGGCTTATTATGCCAAAGTAACAGCAGATGGCTGTACGACCACTTCTACTGAAATTGAAGTAGCCGTTCAATCAACCCCTGCGAGTCCAAGTTTGAGTTTTGCTAAAGACGATTTTTGTTTTGGTGAAAATATAGCACTATCCATCGCTACCGAGAGGGAAGATACAGACAGTCAATATGAATGGTATGAAGTAGTAAATGAAGAATTGACTTTACTAGCCAACACGCAAGTTCCCAACTTCAATATTTTAAATGCTACAGAAGAGAATACGGGAACTTATGCCGTAGTGGCAACTATAGGCGGTTGTTCTTCTGCCCCTTCTGCAACGCAGTTTATCAGCGTGCAACCTTCGCTAGAAGTAGTAGCAACTTCCTCCGCACAATCTTTAACACCTGCTTGTCAAGGAGATGAAATAAGCTTTGATGTTCCTGAAATACGAGGAGCAACTTACGAGTGGTATGGACCTGATGGCTTGTTCTCTCAGTTAAGAACGCCAAATGTAGATGTGGCACAAGCTAATATATCTGGAAGATATTATGCAATAGTAACTTCTGGTGGTTGCTCAGAACGGACAGAACCGATTGATGTATTGGTCAATGAGATTCCTAATGTACCTGCATTAAGTGTAGATCAAAATAGTCTTTGTTCAGGGGAGGTTTTACAACTCAATGCTACGATTACCAATGGGTCAAATATCAATTATAACTGGTATTTAAATAATGGAGAGGATAGAGATTTATTAGTTAGTACGGTGGAGCCGACTTTAATTATTGACCAAGCAGATGTCCCGAATGATGGTCAGTATAGTGTGGAGGTTTCCGTAGATGGTTGTACTTCTTCTGTTTCCAATATTCAGGATATTTCAGTTTCCGAATTATTAGGTAATCTAAAAGCCACTTCTAATGCGACGCTCTCAAGCCCTGCCTGTTCAGGGGAACGCATCATTCTAACTGCTACCGATGTAGATGGGGCAGAATACGAATGGTACGGACCAAACGGAATCGTTTCCAGGAATAAAGGTTTTACCTTACCCAATGCTACTATTGAAGATGCTGGTAAATACTATGCTCAAATAACAATAGGGGGATGTAGTAAACGAACGAATGAAATTGATGTCATAGTCAATAATCAACCGCCCGTTCCTTTCCTACAATCTCGAGCGAATAGCCTTTGCGTGGGCGAGCAAATTGATTTAGCCACTTCTGCTTATTCCGGATTTAGTGTTCGATATAATTGGTACTTTAATGATGGTAGTGATGAAGATATTTTAGTCATAACTACCTCTACTCCTAATTTCTCTTTCTCTGATGCGACAGAAGGAGTGGCTGGAAATTATTCCGTAGAAGTAGTAGTAGATGGCTGTACCTCTACTAAGTCCAATAGTCAGCTCATTGATATCCAAACTTCATTAGAAGAAATAGAAGCCTTTTCTTCTATCGTTTCTAATAAACCAATTTGCGAAGGAGAGGAATTATCGCTCTTTACGACTCCTGTTGAGGATGCTACTTACGAATGGTATGGACCCAATGGTTTAGTTTCAGACCAACCAAGTCCTTCCATCATTACCAATTCTGTGAACCAATCAGGACAGTACTATGCCGTCGTTTCTTTTGATGGCTGTTCTGCAGTGACGAATGAAGTGAATGTACGGGTACTCCCTAAACCAGAGAAACCAGAGATTTTTACAGCAGGGAGATTGTGTACGGGAGATGTACTGGAATTAAGTGCCACCTCTTATGAAGGAGATAATATTTCTTATAGTTGGATGTTTAGCGACGGAAAGGCTTCTACTTTTTTAGCAGCTACCGACAACCCAACTTATCCCATCTCTAATACTAGTCCTACGAATTCAGGTTTTTATAGTGTGAATGTAAATGTGGATGGTTGTACTGCTTCTTCTTCTAATGTTGAAAAAGTAGAGATACAAGCACCCTTAGAAAATATGATTATTACCAGTTCTAAGAATACCGCTTGTTCGGGTGAGGCAATTGATTTTGCTGCCCCTTTTGTAGCGGGTGCAACTTATGAGTGGTTTGGTCCTAATAACTTTTCTTCTACTTTGGTCAATCCAAGATTAGCAGAAGTACCAATGGAAGCGACTGGTGAATATTTCGCTGTGGTTACTTTGGACGGTTGTCCTAATACCACTAGCAAAGTAAACCTAGATGTAAAAGCACAACCAGAACAACCTTTCTTAGCAGCGGAAGAAATGCAAGTTTGTGTAGCAGAAGAAGCCGTATTAAAAGCCACCAATTCTCCGAATGTCATCACCAATCGAGAATTATTTTATCAGTGGTACAGAGCATCTGCCAATCAATTGATTGGAGAAACACAGGAGGGAATTTTACGAATTCCGAATGCTTCCGAAATGGAAACGGGTAATTACTTTGTAGAGTTGACCAATGAAGGTTGCACAAGTGAACCTTCCAATATGGTCTTCTTAGAAGTAGATGCCGCACCTGAAGAATCTGCTTTTATCTTAGATGAGTCCAGTAGTTTCTGTGCAGAATCTAGGGTAGTCGTAGAAGCCGTTGATCCTACTATTGGTACTGGAAAATGGTCGGTGCCCAACTCAAATGCTAAGATTATTGATGCTGCTAATCCAATGACCACAATTGATGAATTGGATAAAGGAGGAAATACAATTATTTGGTCGCTATCTTATAAAGGATGCGACAACTATTCGTCGGATACCATTTTTGTCTCAAGAGAAACTTCTAGTGTATTAGCGCAAAATGATGAATACACCATTAACATCAATCGCTCTTTAACTACCGCCAATTTATTAGAAAATGATCGAGTGGATGGGGTGGCCAATTATGAGATTACCATTCTAAATCGACCTGCATTTGGAAAAGCCAAATTAACAGAAGATGGAATGGTAGAATACATCCCTAACCCCAACTTCTTCGGCTACGATGAATTCCAATACGAAATTTGTAATACCGCATGTGGAGATATGTGCGACCAAGCATCTGTTCGTATTAATATCGTAGATGAAACGAAAGATATTCAGTGTTTTGCTCCTAACATCATTACTCCAAATGGAGATGGATTAAATGATGGTTTTAAAGTTCCTTGTGTGGACCAATTGGAAAATCCAAGTGAATTAAAAATCTTCAATCGCTGGGGCGACATCGTTTATCAAACGGCTGATTATCAAAACGAATGGACGGGTACCTACAATGGTAAGCCCCTTCCGCCAGGCACTTACTTTTACCTGCTTCGAGTAGGAGAAGATCAGACGGAGTGCTTGCAAGGATATTTTCAAATGCTACGGTAAACGGAGATCGCTGCGCTGTCAGATGTCAGACCGTCCTAGGGACTGTCAGATGTCAGACTTATAATGTTGACAGCGCAGCAATCTGACAGCGCAGCGATCTGACAATGAAATGGTCTGACAACAAAGTGGTCTGACTTCTCAAATTATAATTTCCATGAAAAAACAATTACTTCTTTCCATCGCATTTGGATTAAGCCTAACCTTGTGCTTTGCCCAACACGATGTACAATACACCAATTATAATTTTAGCAAACTAGCCTACAATCCCGCTTATGCAGGGAGTAGTGGGGGGCCTAGTTTGGCAGCGATTTATCGTAACCAATGGGTCACCTTGGATGGTGCCCCCACCACTATGCATGCGAATTTTCACATGCCCTTTTACGAAAATAAATGCGGGCTAGGCGTTGCCCTAACCGCAGATCGAATAGGGATGATGCGCAATACCTATGTAGATATAAGCTATGCTTATCGTTTCAAAACAGGGGATAAAGGGATCATGAGTTTAGGGGTGAATGGACGCTTAGAACATGGCAAAGTAGATTGGACCCAAGCGAGTCCATTGGACTTGGGAGATCAAACGATTCCATCCATACAAGATAGTCGCTACAAGCCCAATTTTGGATTTGGAGCTTACTTTGAAATGGATAATTTATACGCTGGTTTCTCGGTTCCTCAATTAATCAATACCACTTTATTTAATGAAGAAAATGTAAGTGGGAATGGAATAGACTATCGTACGTACTACCTGATGTTCGGCTATTTAATGAATTTGAGCAAGGATGTAAAATTTCAACCAGGGGTCTTATTTTCTTTTAATGAAGAGGTTCCTTTTGAAGCGGACATCACCGCTAACTTCATTTTCTTAAATACTTTCTGGGTAGGTGGTAACTATCGCTTAGGAGATTCTTTTGATGCCATGGTGCAATACCAAGTGAGCGATCAAGTGCGGGCAGGGCTATCCTTTGACTTTACCATGTCTGATTTAAATAAATTTACGAATGGGTCTATTGAAGTCCTCGTATCCTATACGATGGGCAGAAAACCTACGGAACAAAAACCGGAGAATATTAACAATCTAAGATATTTTTAATGTAATTATTGATTACTGATTATTGATTATTAACTATTCATTATTGATAGTTTCTCCACCGCACACTTTTTATTTCGCCGCCTTACGGCGGCGGGACTAAGGGGTTTGGGGCAGGGCTGTACAGTTCTATTTTTATTGCATGTATGCAAACCCCTTTAGGGGTTATATGTTGGTAGAAAATTAATCAGAACGATTTCTCATCGTGCCGTCAGGTACGAAATGTGTCTCTTTTTTCACATGCCGTACCTAAAGGCACGGGGAACATTCATTTCATCAAATTTTTCTACCAACATATTGTCCCTAAAGGGACATCCATACATTACATTTTCTTAGAACTGTACAGCCTTGGGGATTTGGGGGCAGCAAACTGAAAGATTGCTGCCCTCAAAAGACCTTTTCCCGTAGCATGAAGAAGTGTAAGCTTCTGAACCCGAAGGGATGGGATGCCAAGTGACGGGTTTAGTAATGAATAATTAATAATCAATAATCAATAATTCCAAACAGAAATGAGAAAACGAATACATCTTTTACTATTCATCAGTTGCCTAATACCATTATTAGCAACCGCCCAAAACCCTACCAAGCAACAGGCAGATTATGCCTATAATACCATGGGCTATTCTTCTTCGGCGGTGCTTTATGAAGCGATGGGTTCGGGTAGTTTGAATGCTGCTGCTAAGATTCGATTGGCAGATAGTTATCGGCTAAATGGCAATACAGAATCTGCGGAATATTGGTATGCCCAAGCGATAGAAGAGGAAAGTTCTGTTAAAGATATTTTGCACTATGCGCAGATGTTACAAAGCAATGGAAAGTGCGAAAAAGCCATAGAGGAATATGATCGCTATTTAGCAATGGTGGGCGCAGAATCTGCTACCCCCCGAGCGAGCTTGAAGGATTGTTCGGAGATGGAAATAAAGGCGAGCAATCAAGCAGTGGTTACCAATGTAGCGGTTTTGAATTCTGCTCATTTGGACTTTAGTCCCATTCCCTACCAAGGAGGAATTTTACTCACTTCTACTAGAGGGGCTGCCAACTCCAATATCATAGATCAATGGACCAATGATAATTTTACAGATTTATTCTTTGCAGAAAAAGGAGAGATGGGATTAAAAACGCCTGTCCTTTTGAGTGGAAAAATCAATCAAGAATTCCACGATGGTACGGCTACTTTTGATAAGTCTGGTAAAAAGATGTACTTCACTAGAAATAGTGAAGGAAAGAACAGCAAAGAAGTAATTGATTTAAAAATTTATAGTGCGGAATTAATGGATGGCAAGTGGACAAATATCCAAGCCATGCCTTTCAATAATAAAGAATATGCTACTTGCCATCCTACACTTTCTAGAGATGGTCGCTTCTTATACTTTGCTTCTAATCGTCCTGGTGGAGTAGGGGGAATGGATTTATATGTCGTTCAAAAGAACGGACAAGGATGGTCCACCCCTCGAAATTTAGGACCAAGAATCAATACCGCTGGCAACGAGGTCTTCCCTTTTATTAACCAACAAGCTGAATTATTTTTTGCGTCAGATGGTCATACGGGTTTAGGCGGCTTAGATATATATGTGGCGCAGCAGGAAGATAGTGACTGGACGCAAGTTAGCAATTTAGGCCAACCCTATAATTCTCGAAAAGACGATTTTGGATTTAGCATGATGCCAAGTGGCAAAGAAGGCTATCTATCCTCTAATCGAACTGGTGGAATGGGCGGAGATGATATTTACCAATGGCAAGCAGATCATTTAGAAACCAATGCCCTTACTACTAGCAATATTATCTCCGTAATTGAAGAAAATTCAGGCGAGCGAATCGCTGAAGCATTAGTGGTCATCGATCAAGAAGTAGCAGAAGCAGCAAATAATAATGCGCTGATCAGTTTTATGACGGATGATAAGGGAAAAGTAAATCCTTCTTTTGCAACGGGGCAGAGCTACACGATAGCGGTTACCAAACCTGGTTATACCGCCTACAAAAAGGTGGTTTCTGCTTATGAATTAAAAAAAGCAGGAGAATGGGTCGTCGCCTTAAAAAGAAAATCAGGCAAAGTGTTATCTGGGTCTATTATTAATAAAAAATACGACCGAGCGATTCCGAATGCAGTGATTAATCTATTTAATTTTTGTACAGGAGAGAATGAAAAACTACTATCGGACAGTGAAGGGAACTTTACCTTCTTTTTGGACTGCGATTGTGATTTTGAAATAACAGGGGAAAAAGAGCGATTTTCAAAAGATAAGAAAACAATTTCTACGATTAATACGGACTGTGAGAACACCCACTCTATCAACACCACACTCTATTTGAACATTGGATCGGCACCTATTTCTAGATCGCCTTCTAGGTCGGTGCCGACTACCAGTGCGCCTCCAACTAGAGCGATTCCTCCAGTAACCTCTACTACGACCCCCACTATTAGAAATTTAAGTGAGATATCCATTGATAATGTAGCGTTGAATGCAGGTGATATTATTACTTTGGATAATCTGTACTATGATTATGATAAGTTTTTTATTCGTCCTGATGCTGCGGTAGAACTAAATAGGATTCTAGACTTGATGCGTAAATATCCTACCATGGAGTTAGAATTATCCTCTCATACGGATGCTAGAGGACGGAAAGGCTATAACCAAACCCTTTCTCAAAAAAGAGCAGAAGTAGCGGTTAATTTCTTGGTTTCCAAAGGAATCAGTCGCACTAGATTGATCGCTCGTGGATTTGGAGAAGAAAAACTGCGCAATCATTGCTCAGATAATGTACATTGTAATGATAAAGAGCACCAAGAGAATCGTCGAACGGAGATTCGAGTGGTGAAGCGATAAGGGGAGTAATGCGTAAATGATAAGATGAATAAATGAGTAAATGGACTGCTTTCTAGGTATAAAGTGGATTCTTAAAGAGATATGCCAAATTTTTAAAAATTTGGCATATCTAAGTAGTGTGACATTATTAATTATTGATTATTAATTATTTTCCAGACGCTACTGAACACGCCTAATTAGCTAATAATCAGTAATTAATAATCAATCAACTGAAAAGCAAAGTTGTTAACTTATTTTTGTCAGACTACT
>CALJIQ010000398.1 GCA_937973995.1 uncultured Saprospiraceae bacterium | reverse complement strand
CATACCGTACCTAAAGGCACGGGGAAATTCTTATGATCCAATTGCTACCGACATACCGTACCTAAAGGCACGAGCGAGTACTTCAAGCTGCGGTTACACCTTGCTTTATAATTAATAACTACTACCCATCAAAAGTAGTTAGTAAGAAAAATAAAACAGTCGATTAACTCATCAGATAGCTGCGCCGTCCGATGAGCCTTCCCATCCGACGGCGTTAGCCATCGGTCGGGATTTCGTCCTTTCTATCAAAGTACTACAATCTAACAATCTTTTTCACCCTGTTTGAAACACAAATACACACCATTAAATAAAAAAGAATGACACCTAAAGATATAACACAACTCATCCGAAAAAGACGATCCATCTTTCCCAAGATGTATATTGATAAGCCCATTCCAAAAGCCATTATTGAAGAGGTATTAGAAAATGCGAATTGGGCACCCAATCACAAATTAACGGAGCCGTGGCGATTTAAAGTCTTACAAGGAAAAGCATTGGAACGGCTACGAGATTGGCAATTAAATTGGTACCTGACCAATGTACCCGAGGAAAGGCAAACCGAAAAGAAGCTAAAGAAACTACGCAATAATCCCTTGAAAGCAGGGGCGATCATCGCCATTATCCTACAACGTGATCCTAAAGAATCACTACCTGAGTGGGAAGAAGTAGCAGCGGTGGCTTGTGCTGTTCAGAATATGTGGCTGACTACTACGGCTTATGATATTGGCGCTTATTGGAGTTCTCCAGGATTCATCAAAGATATCGGACCTTTTCTTGGATTAAAGGAAGGAGAAAAATGTTTAGGCTACTTTTATATGGGGTATCATCATATGCTGGAGATAGCAGGCAAGCGTCAACCCATTTCTGACAAGGTAGAATGGTTAGAAGACTAAGAAATTCCAAATTCCAAGCACTACTTTGAATGAAAAATGCTCAGTTTGGAATTTGGAATTTGAATGTTGGAATTTACTTCTTAGTCAGTGCAGAAGTACCTGCTTCCTCTCCTCCACTAATCTCAATAAATTCTCCATCAGACAACCCTCTCGCACCATCTGTAATTAAAGTTTCGTCTCCTGTCAAGCCATCTAAGATGATGATCTCTCCTTCATAACTTTCACCAATTTCTACATAGGTCTTCTTAGCAATAGGAAATCCTCCCTCTTCGTCAGAGATATAAACATATTGTTTTCCACTCACCTCTTGCTGAACCAAATCAATAGGTACCACCACCGCATCCGTGACCGATAAATCATTAATCAACATAAGGGCTAATAAATTCGGTTTCAATAAACCTTTCCTGTTCGATAGATTGACTTCTACTTCAAAAGTTCGATTAGCTGGATTAATGGATCGCCCCAATTGACTGACTTTTGCGCTGACCTCTTCATTGATTGCTGGGAATTTAATAGCTACGGTTTCTCCTTTCTTTATTGTTCCCAAATAGCTTTCAGGTACATCCGCAACTACTTTTACTTTGGAGGTATTTAAGATTTGAACAATAGGCATACCAGGTGAAGCCATTTCTCCCTTTTTAATAAACTCTTGATCTATCACCCCAGAAATAGGCGCATAGACATTGGCTTTTTTCTTTTGGAAAGAAAGTGTTTCTAAAGTTTTTTCAATTCGTTCCTTATTGTTTTTGGCTTGAAGATATTGCACTTCTGAACCAATATTTTCTTTCCATAGCCTGGACTGACGTTCAAATAAATCCACTGCTAATTCTAAGCCTTTTCTTAATTCCGCTTCTTGCTTATCAATTTGCTCCAAATCCACTCTAGCCACCAACTGACCTTTTCGGATAGCTTGTCCTTCTTTGACATTCAGATGAATAATTCTCCCTCCCACTTCACTACTAGCACTCACAATATCATCCGACTGCACCTCCGCTTGTATTTCTACAAAGCGGTTAAAATCTTTTTTGACAAGGGGCATAATGGACACTAATTTCTTTGTTTTTTCAGCAGGTGGTGCCAGTTCATTGATGTCGCCTTCCACTTTAGCAATCACTCGATTCAATTCTCGTAGCTCTACTTTTTTCTTCTTTAGATATTCTTTCTTGCCCGCTAGGTCAGTGGGTATCACTTCTTTCTCAGAAGTCGATTCTTGTTGGCAAGCGACCAGTACTATTAAAAAACAAAAACTAAATAATATATTATATTTCATCTTTCTTGATTGAAATTCGTTGAGTGATTTATCGTTATTTGATAAATCACATAAAAACAATTCAATTCGCAAATCAGATTGGCATTTGGCCAATTTAGATGGTTTGATGGTTCACGCGACGTTGACAATCAAGCCATCCTTTACTTCCCTAACACTTTATCCAAATTCATCTTAGCGACCAATACATCGTATAGCGCTTGTGTGTAGTTCCGTTGGGTAGTAAATAAATCTCGTTCGGCATTGCTTAGTTCTAAACTGGTACCAACGCCTTCTTTGTATTTAATTTGGGTGGTATTATATATTTTTTCTGCTAAGGCTAAGTTCTTTTTTTGGTTGTCTAGTCGCTCCGTTGCCCCTTGATATTGTTTTCGTCCATTTAGGATTTCAATATCAATCAATTGTCTTAATTGATCTCTTTGCGTCTTGGCGATTTCATAAGCTATTTGTTGTCGTTCAATTTTAGCGTCTTTACCAAAGCCATCTAAAATAGGTACACGCAAGCCCAAGCCAACCACAAAAGTAGGGGCCCAAAAGCTATTGGGATCCCCAAATAATTTATTGCCTTGATAGGTTTGATTATAGCCCGCATTAAAAGCAAGTGAAGGCAAGTATAGATTTTTATTATACTCAATATTGAGTTTAGACAAGCCTAGTCCTGCTTCCGCTACTCGATACGCCCTTCTGTGCAAATAACTATTGATACCTGTTAAATCTTGGGTAGTAGCAGGTATTAATAAGGTTTCTATATCATCTACTGCTTCTAGTTCTTGCTCTGCTGGAAAACCAATTGCCAGTTTTAGAAAATTAATTACTTGTTCTTCCTGTCGATATAAATTATCCTTTTCCGTCTCTAAATTTGCCAAAGTTAACTCCAGCCGATCAACATCCAATTGTTCTATAAAACCCTCTTCATACGTACGTTTGGTACCGTAATAAAGTGCCTCTATATTTTTGATATTTTTTTCAATTAGGACTTGATTCTCTTTGAAGATAAGGGCAGGTAGATAGGCTTCGATCACTTGGTTTTTCACCTCTTGCTTTCTAGCTTCTAAGTCTTCCAGTGCGTAGTCTTTATATATTCTTGCTGCTTTTAGCGCCGTAAAAAAACTACCATCAAAAATCATCGTCCGCAAGTTCAAGCCAGCACTAAAAATATTTTTTAATTGAAAAGCAACTTGGGGAGAAAAATCAGGTGGTAATTCTCCATTGTTCCCTAGCCTAATTAATTGTTGAAAGGCATCTGGCAAGGTAGAGACGGGTACTTGTAAATAGTGATTGTAGTTGACATCGGCGGTCAGGGAAGGTAACCCAGAGGAGCGTCGTTCCAATATCTGCGCCTCTGCATCCGCTACATCTAACTGTGCTTTTTTAATCTCTAAGTTATTTTCATAAGCATAGTCGATGGCCTCTTGCAGCGTCATTTGGGTTTGGGCACTCCCTATAAGGCTTATTAGCCAACAGGCACAAACAGTTAACAGTGATTTCTTCATAAACTATTGGCGTTATGGTATTTTGGTGTTGTGGTTTTATGGCTACCATACGACCAAAAACTATCATACCACAGCACTTATGGGTTAGGTGTTATGGCGTTTTGGCTTTGTGGCGTTTTGGTAAGTTTTTCAAAAAATTATCGTGAATCAAATATTTTTAAGTAGTGTGACATTATTAATTATTGATTATTAATTATTTTCCAGACGCTACTGAACACGCCTAATTAGCTAATAATCAGTAATTAATAATCAATCAACTGAAAAGCAAAGTTGTTAACTTATTTTTGTCAGAC
>CALJIQ010000397.1 GCA_937973995.1 uncultured Saprospiraceae bacterium | reverse complement strand
AGACGACTCGGATAAGCCTATCAAGTCTGGAGACTTGATAGATCGCATTATCTTGCCCGATATTCCAAGTCTCCAGACTTGGAATGCCTATCATAGTCGTCTCCTGACGACTTATCCGCTCTTTAATCTCTTAGCCTGACGGCTATGGGCAAAGCCTCAGTTGCCCCTTTAGAATCCCTTGTTTCCTGAAATGGACTCGATGTCCATTTCAGGAAAGGAATCACGGGATATGTATAAAAACCAAAGTAAATAAGCCAATCCCAATAGCGTTAATCAAACATTTGACATCTGTTTAACAAGACAATAAGGACAAATATCATTTCTAATTCCCCTAATTTTCCTAAGTTTGTAACCACAAATGGTTCGTATTTTGCCTTCCATTACCTAAACTAATCTCCCAGAAAAGTAAATCCACACCCTTACCCTTCGTAAGCTATTCTATAACATGACTTTCAGTTACTAATAAATGAAAAAATTAATACTTTTTGTAAGCTGTATCTGCTTGATTTGGAGTGGATTGTATAGTCAAAATAACGAGTTTTACAGCACGGATCGTGTAAAAGAAATCAGAATTACCTTCCAACAAGAAAATTGGGCAGCTATATTGGATTCTTTAAAAGTCGAGGGATCAGATATGTTAGTGGGCAAGGTAAGTATTGAAGGAAGCATTTATGATAATGTAGGCATTCGCTATAGAGGAAGTCGCTCTTTTACGATGAATGGCAAGCGAAACCCGCTGTTTTTGAAAATGAATTTTATCAATAAAAAACAAAAACATGAAGGGTACGAAACCATTAAATTATCCAGTGCGGTGAGAGATCCTAGTATGATTCGAGAAGTATTGAGTTATGAAATTGCCAGAAAATATATGATTGCTCCGCAGGCGAATTACCTAAAAGTGTATGTCAATAACAATTACTATGGGTTATTCGTCAATATAGAAGCGGTAGATGATGAGTTTCTGAAAAAGCATTTCGGCACAGATAAAGGCACTTTCATCAAATGTACTCCTGATATAGATAGCTCCGTCCCTGAAGGATGTATGTCTAAGGTGTATGGAGCATTGGTACATGAAGAAGATGTGAATTGTTATTTGAATAATTATGAGTTGGAGTCAGAAGATGGTTGGGATGATTTAATTCAACTAACGAAAATGCTCAAGCAAGCACCAGAACGAATTGAAAAAGTCTTGGACATCGACAAGACCCTTTGGATGCTCGCCTTTAATAATGTCCTCGTAAACCTCAGTAGTTATAGTGGTCAAATTAGTCAAAACTATTATCTATACAAGCAGGAAAACGGACAATTTGCTCCGATCATTTGGGATTTAAATTTGGCATTTGGTAGCTATAAAAGAGCAGATGCAGGTTCTGATTTGTCCCTAAAAGAATTGCAAAAACTAAATCCTTTGTTACATCTAGACCATGATTATAAACCACTTATCAGTCAATTGCTAAAAAATCCCGTTTATAAAAAAATATATTTATCTCATATTCGGACCTTAGTTTATGAGAATTTTGAAAATGGTTGGTATGAAAAACGAGCCAAGGAATTACAAAATATCATCAAGGGTCCGTTCGTCGATGATACATACCAACCTTATGATTATAGAGACTTACAAAAAAGCCTAACCAGTACCGTAGGAAAGAAAAGTCGGATACCGGGAATTGTAGAATTAATGGGGAAACGATCCAAGTTTTTGAAGAAACATACTAGTTTAAGAGTGATTCCTCCTGCTATCTCAAATGTTGGAATCAAGAAGCGAGAAAAGTACGCTAGTAAAAAAATTAATCAATTTGTCATTACCGCCAAGGTAAATAAGCGTCCTAAAAGCGTAACTATTTATTATCGTTATACATCAGATAGTTCTTTTCGAGCGGTAACGATGCTAGATGACGGAAAGAAAATGGATGATAATGCAGGTGATAAAATCTTTACCGTAGCGATACCTAAGACAGAAACGGAACAAATAGAGTACTATATAGTGGCGGAAAATGCTGCTGCCATCACTTACTCTCCTTCCAATTATATGTTCGAACAACATAGAACGACCATTGAGGAGCTAAATTGAGCGCTCAACCGCAACACAAAAAAACGCATGATAAGAAATATACTGACTTTCCTTTTGCTTGGTTTACTGACTCCCTTTAACGGGGAGCTTTTTAGCCAAGAATTGTACGACCTAGACAAGATTCAAGAGGTGAAAATCACAATTGATGAACCGCATTGGGATAATAAGTTAAATGCTTATAAGAAGCAAAACTTATCCAAAAGGTTGATCGGGTCCGTCAAGGTGAATGGGGTACAGTATGATAGCGTTGGCATTCGATACAAAGGCAATAGTTCTTATTTTAATATTCGTAAGACTGATTCTAATAAGCTTCCTTTTAATATTAAGATTGATTATATCAAGAAGGACCAACGCTTGCCAGGTAATTTCAAGACCTTGAAATTGTCCAACGTTTTCCGTGATCCTAGCTTTTTGAGGGAAGCACTTTCTTATGAAATAGCAGGACAATATATGGCAGCATCCCGTGCGAATTATGCCCATGTATATGTAAATGAGGATTACTTGGGTTTTTATAATTTGACAGAATCTGTTGACAAACAATTTCTTAGAACCCACTTTGGAGATGACGATGGTGTATTGTTTAAATGCGACCCTGCTTGGAAAGCAAGCAAGGTAGAAGGATGTGCTGTGAATGAAAAAGCCACCTTGAAATACTTAGGAGCGGATTCTAGTTGTTATAAAAATTCGTATGAGTTAAAATCAGATCACGGTTGGAATGCCCTTGTGCAATTCACCAAAGATCTGAAGGACAAACGCAACCAAGACTTAGAAAGCATTATGAATGTAGATGCTATGTTATGGATGTTGGCTTTCGATATTTCCTTGGTTAACTTGGATAGCTATCTGGGCCGTTTATGCCATAACTACTATATCTATCAAGATTCAATGGGTCGATTTAATCCGATCATTTGGGATATGAATATGTCCTTTGGGGGATTTCGTTTTGGTGGAACTGGCAAATCTTTAAGCGATACAGAATTACAAAAAATAAGTCCGCTACTCCACTTTAAGAGCCAGAATAAAAACCGTCCATTGATCCTTCACCTTTTTGAAAATCCGTTATATCGGAAAATCTATCTAGCTCATTTGCGAACGATCAATAATGAAAATTTTGTAAATGGACGGTATAAGGAGAAAGCAAAGGAAATCCGTAAAATCATAGATAGTGCTGTAAAAAATGATACTAATAAACTCTACTCCTACGAGGGGTTTGTTGATAATTTTGAAAAGCAGGCAATGGCGAGCACTTCCAAAATTGTCGGTCTTTCTTACCTAATGGATACTAGAAGTCAATATTTAAAAAACCATCCTTTATTAAGAAAAACACCTCCTAGTATTTCTAACGTAAAACATGAAAGTACGGAGGAAGAAATTACCATCACTGCCCAATTAGGTAATACGGAGAAAGTATGGCTTTATTACCGCAGTGAAAATATGATTTTCAAATCTACACCAATGACTCGGGAAGAGGCTACCTATACAGCTACGATCCCAAATCAGCCTAACACCCAATATTATATCCTTGCTGAAAACAAAGAAGCAGCTATGTTATCGCCCGAACGAGCGGCTTATGAATTTTACTCTGTGGAGTAAATGGACGTCGAGTCCATTTCAGGAAACAAGGGATTCTAAAGGGGCAACTGAGGCAGTGCCTCAGTTGCCCCTTTAGAATCCCTTGTGCGAATCAGATTGGCTCAATGCCAATCGGATTCGCAGATAGTAGCGTTTCGGAACCACCAACCATCAGCGAAGCGAATCAATCATTACAATCATTTTCATGTCCCAACGACTAGCCGTAATAGATTTAGGAACGAATACTTTTCATTTATTGGTAGCGGAGGTGCAAGCCGATCAATCCTTTAAAGAATTATACCGCAAACGCTTTTTTGTTAAACTAGCAGAAGAAGGAATCGAAACCATTGGGGAAGCCCCCCTTCAAAGAGGGATGCAAGCACTTCGTACTTTCCAACAAGTCCTGCAAGAATTGGGTGTGGAACAAGTGAAAGCAATCGGCACCGCTGCTTTGCGTACGGCAACCAATGGACCTCGTTTTATAGAAACCGTCAAAGAACAAATAGGGATTCAAATTGAGTTGATAAGTGGTGCAAAGGAAGCGGCGTATATCCATAAGGGGGTAGCACTAGCGGTTCCGTTTTCAAGTGATAATTTTCTATTAATGGACATTGGAGGGGGCAGCGTTGAGTTCATTATCGCCAATCAGGATACCGTACATTGGGCACAGAGTTTTCCGATTGGTGTTGGGGTGTTGTACAAAAAATTCCACCATCATGAGCCCATTTTAGCAAGTGAAGTAACTGCTACCTATCAATATATCAAAAGCTTTTTACCTCCTTTATTGCAAGCCTTAAAGCAATACCCTGCCGCTACCTTAGTAGGTGCTTCTGGTACCTTTGATGTGTTAGAATTCATTCTTGCCAAAGAAACTTATCCTACCTACGCAATAGTCCCTACCAACGAATTTCCTCCTTTATATAAAAGATTACTAGCTTCTACGAAAGCAGAACGCTATGCCTTCAAAGATATTCCTGATGAAAGAGCCGATATGATCGTAGTGGCAGTAATTTTGATTGAGTATATTTTGAAAGCCGTCCAGATTGAGCGAATCCTAGTATCCAAGTATGCCATGAAAGAGGGCATACTAGCCGAATTTTTGTCAGTAGAATGACAAGTATTTGTAATATTTAAACATTTGCAAAGTATCATTCAGTACAAATACACTTGATTATACTTGCTTCTTTAATAAAGGCGTTACTTTCACAACTATTTTTTGGTAATGTGGCGTTGTGGCATTACGGCGTTATGGTTTGACCATAGTGCCATAATGCCAAAGTGCCATACCTCCAAGTCCACCTTTCAGTCATCACCTATATGAGATTTTTACTATTGCTAGTAATGGTTTTCAGTACCATTGCCATCCAAGCCCAAGACAAAAAAATACAACGGTTTTCTGTTGATCCAGATCATCTACCCATTATTTGCAAGGGACATGGACATAACCACGGACATATCATACCTCCAGCGGCTAAGTCCAGAAATAATGCGATGCCCGCTGTCTTTGAGTTGGAATTTAGAAATTTACCACCAACACCAGCCATTGAAGCATTAGATTACGCACTCTCTCTGTTAAGCAATGAATTATCTTCTCCAGTACCGATCAGGGTAAATGTTGATTGGGTCAATCTAAACGAAGGTGCCGAACCAGGAGAAGGAAGAGCTTTAGCGGGGGCAGGGCCGTCCGAATTCGTAGCTGATTTTCCAAATAGTACTGAAAGTGTTTTCTTCCCAATTGCCCTAGCAGAAAAAATAGCGGGTGTACCGATTAATAGCGATAGCAGACCTGACGTCCTTATCTCCATTGACAGTGAAACCGATTGGTATTATGATTTTAATAATCCTGCTGGTATTGGAAATAGGTTTGATTTTGTATCTGTCGTACTCCATGAAATGGTACATGGACTAGGCTTTGTGGGTTTTGCTACCGTCACCAATAATGGTACAGGTAATGGAAGAGTAAAGTCAGGAGGAGCACCTGCCATCTTTGATGTGTATATAAATAATACCACTAGAGGAAATCTTTGCCAAAATGTAACCGATCCCTCTGCGGAAATGAGAACAGCGTTGACTAATAATGCCCTTACTTTAATTACGCCTCAATATAGAACGGACTCAAACCCTCCTCGAATTTATGCCCCCAATCCTTATCAACCGGGATCAAGTATTCATCACTTGAATCAATTTACTTATCAGAATACGAATAACTCTTTAATGACCCCCCAAGCGGCAAGGGGGCAAATAGAACATGCCTTAGGTATTTCTAAGGATATTTTATATGATTTGGGTTGGTCCTCTACTTATGTGTTGCATGAACAATTGATCGGTATAGATGACGTCAATACGCCCTACCCTATTACCGCAAAAGTAACTTCTGACTTAGGGTATGATGCTTCTAGTTTGACGCTACATTTTTCAAGAGATAATTTTTCGACCACCGAAACTCTCCCAATGACAGGCACTGGTAATCCTGATGAATTTACTGCTACGATCCCCGCACCAGGGAGTAATCTAGATGTACAATATTATTTTACCATCGAAGATAGTCGGGGAATTACGTTACCATTCCCAGCTAATGCACCAGAGCCGTTGTTTTATGAGACTTTCTATAGAGAAGATGACCAAGACCCTGACTTGCAACATACTCCTTTAACTACGATTGACGATAAAACAACCATATTTACGTTGGATGCACAAGCAACTGATTTTTTTGCGGGCATTGATTCCGTCTATGTAGAGTATTTTATAAATGGAGAACGGCAACCCATTGTAGAACTACCAAGAAATTTTGAAGATGAATTTAGGCCCGATGATTTATTTTTAGGAGACATAGAATTAGCTGCCCCTTTAGCTTCTACAGATATTTTGGAGTATCGAATAGTAGCGGTTGACAAAAGTAATAGAAGAAACACCCGAATCAGTCCAGCTACTGGTTTATACTCCATCGAGATTGCGGAAACTTTTGATGCCACCATTTCTTATGTAAACAATTTCAATGAAAGGGCTAGTGCAGCTGATTTTAGTGGCAATGGATTTTCACAAAACACACCTGCTGGATTTGAGGATAGCGCTATCCACTCTCAACATCCCTACCCAAATGCGGGAGTAGAAAATACCTTGAACTTTACCCATCAACTGAATATTCCCATTCAAATTAGAGCAGAAGACCCACTCATAGAATTTGAAGAAATTGTATTAGTAGAACCAGGGGAACCAAATACAATTTATACAGAATTAGAATTTTGGGATTATGTTATTATTGAAGGAAGAAAAATAGATGGCACGAATTGGCTACCCTTTTTGGATGGATATGACTCTAGAGAATTTGCTGTCTGGAATACTGCTTATCAGAATGGACTAGCTGGACAAAACTCTACTACTAACGGTACACCTGATTTATTCAGATCTCGAACTATTAATATGACCGAAAGCGGGAATTTTTCAGCAGGGGATATCGTGTTTATTCGCTTCCGTTTATTTTCTGATCCATTCGCAACTGGCTGGGGTTGGGCGGTTGAAAATCTTAGAATACAAGACACGCAAGTATCCGTAGAGGACTTCCTTACTGATCAAGAATTTAAGATCTTCCCAAATCCTGTAAGTCAGGAAGTCATTACGATTGATGCCTCTTTCAAACAAGCGATTGATGACCTTCAGTTAGTCATTTATGATAGCTTCGGACGCGTAGTGCGTCAACAACCTGTAACTATCTCACAAAATACTATTCGAGAAACCATTGATGTAAGTGCCTATCCTAGCGGTATGTACTTAGTAACATTGCAAATTAATGGAA
>CALJIQ010000396.1 GCA_937973995.1 uncultured Saprospiraceae bacterium | reverse complement strand
GGGATCGCTTGCGATAGTACCAAGTTGGATGTAGGTAGTATCACTACTTGCACAGGTTATGCTTTATTAAGCCAAGCAAATATTGATGCAGGGGAAGTACTAAACTCCGCCATCGCAGAAGGTACGCTTCCTGATGGCAGCACGGTGAGAGATACTTCCGATAGTAATAATCCGAGCGATGATACAGGCGCAACTAATGATACAACCACTACCCTACTTCCGCCAGCCCCAGCATTGGAAGTTTTAAAAAGCAGTTCTTTAAGTACAGGGACAGATGGCATTGCAACAGTCGGTGACACCATCTATTATACTTTCACAATTGAAAATACGGGGAATGTTACACTTAATCCAATAACGCTAACCGATAGCAATGCAACGGGCATCGCTTGTGATAGCACCAAACTAAATGTCGGTAGCACCACTACTTGCACAGGCTATGCTTTATTAAGCCAAGCAAATATAGATGCAGGGGAAGTTTTAAACTCTGCTATCGCAGAAGGAACACTACCTGATGGCAGCACTGTGAGAGATACTTCCGATAGTAATAATCCGAGTGATGATACGGGCGCAACGAATGATACAACCACTACCCTACTTCCGCCAGCCCCAGCATTGGAAGTTTTAAAAAGAAGTTCTTTAAGTACAGGGACAGATGGCATTGCTACAATCGGCGACACCATCTATTATACTTTCACTATTGAAAATACGGGGAATGTTTCGCTAGATCCAATTACGCTATCCGATAGTCGTGCTACTGGATTAACATGCGATAGTACAAAATTGGAGGTCGGCAGCAGCACCACTTGTACCGGTTATGCCCTTTTAACCCAAGCGGATATTATTAATGGGGAAGTACTCAATTCTGCCATCGCAGAAGGTACGCTTCCTGATGGTAGCACCGTGCGAGATACTTCCGATAGTGGAAATGCAGCAGATGATACGGGAGCGGATAATGATACCACCACTACCCTTCTACCCGCTGTTCCAGAATTAGTTGTATTAAAAAGCAGTAGTCTGGATATGGGAACAGATGGTGTAGCGACAGTTGGAGATACCATCCACTATACCTTTACGATTGAAAACACGGGTAACTTACCAGTCAATCCAATTACCTTAACGGATAATAATGCAACAGGCATCACTTGTGATAGTACGCAGTTAGCCGTAGGCAGTATGACCACTTGCACGGGCTATGCTTTATTAACCCAAGTGGATATTGATGCAGGAGAAATTTTAAACTCGGCAATCGCAGAAGGAACGCTGCCAGATGGTAGCACTGTAAGAGACACTTCGGATAGTCAAAATGTGGGAGATGATACAGGGACAGAAAGTGATACAACGATTACCTCTATTCCGTCTGGACCAGCGATTGAAATTGTAAAAACGAGTACCTTAGCCTTTGGTGCGGACGGCATACCGAATGCAGGCGATACCATCCACTATACCTTCTTAATTGCCAATACGGGTAATGTAACATTAGACCCAATTAGCCTTACCGATAACCATGCATCAGGTCTTGCTTGTGATAGCACCCAACTAAATGTAGGTAGCACCACTACTTGTGCAGGATATGCTATTTTAACCCAAGCAGATATAGATGCAGGAGAAGTATTGAACTCTGCCATTGCCACAGGTACCACTCCTGATGGAAGTACGGTAAGGGATACTTCGGATAGTAATAACCCAGGTGATAATATGGGGACGGATAGCGATACCACTTATACTTATATTCCACCTGTTCCAGCATTGGAAGTAATTAAAAGCAGTACGCTTAGTATGGGAGTAGATGGCATTGCATCAGTGGGTGATACGATCTACTATACCTTCACGATTGAAAATACAGGTAATCTAACACTCGATCCTGTCACGCTTTCAGATGATCGTGCCTTGGGCATTGCTTGTGATAGTAGCAGACTTGAGGTCGGTAGCTTGGCGACTTGCACTGGCTATGCGCTCTTAACGCAAACAGATATTGATGCAGGGGAAGTATTAAATTCTGCCATTGCAGAAGGGACGCTTCCAGACGGCAGCACGGTTCGAGATACTTCAGATAGTGGGAATATCGGAGACAATACGGGATCAGATAGTGATACCACCAGCACCTTGATTCCTTCAGGTCCAGGTTTACAAATTTCAAAAAGCAGTGTCCTAGATGCTGGATTGGATGGTATTCCAACAGTAGGCGATACCATTTATTATAGCTTCTTAATTGTCAATACTGGAAATGTTACCCTTGACCCGATCACGCTTACGGATAACCAGGCAACTGGTATTCTTTGCGATAGTGCTAGATTGGAAGTAGGTGAGTTCACGACTTGCTCAGGATTTGCGCTTTTAAGCCAAGCGGATATTGATGCAGGAGAAGTACTCAACTCCGCTATTGCAGAAGGAACAACACCAGATGGAAGTATCACTAGAGACACTTCAGATAGTAGCAATCCAGATGATGAATTGGGTACGGATAGTGATACAACGACCACTATGATTCCTGCAATACCGGGTTTACAAATATTAAAGAGTAGTAGTTTGAGTCTAGGAGTAGATGGCAACGCTACTGTTGGTGATACGATCTACTATACCTTTACGATAGAGAATACTGGAAATGTATCCCTCAATCCAGTGACCTTAACAGATAGTAATGCGACAGGCATCACTTGCGATAGTACCCACTTAGCGGTAGGTGATCTGCTGACTTGCACGGGATATGCTTTATTGACACAAGCAGATATTGATGCAGGAAAAGTATTAAATACTGCTTTCGCAGAAGGCACCTTGCCTGATGGAAGCACGGTTCGAGATACTTCCGATAGTACGAATCCTGGCGATGATACGGGGACCGATAGGGATACCACTAGTACGCTCATTCAAGCAGCGCCTTCTTTAGAATTATTAAAAAGCAGTTCATTAAGTTTAGGTGCGGATGGCAGAGCGACGGTCGGTGATACCATTTACTATACCTTCACCATTGAGAATACAGGAGGTGTTACCTTAAATCCAATTACCCTATACGATAGTCGTGCAACAGGAATTACTTGCGACACCAATCAACTAGCTGTTGGAGGTATTGCCAACTGTACAGGATATGCTTTATTAACACAAGCAGATATAAATGCAGGAGTAGTACTCAATAGTGCCATCGTAGTAGGAACCTCCCCAAGCGGCACCGAGATTCAAGATACCAGTGATACCAATAATCCGAATGATCCAGGGGAAACAGGTGGACCAAGTGATCCTACCACTACCCTAGTACCAGCCATGCCTAATTTAGAGGTCTTGAAAACGAGTCGCCTCAGTGTTGGTGTAGATGGCATAGCCACTCCTGGAGATACGATCTACTATGACTTTACAGTAACCAATTCAGGAAATGTCACACTGAATCCAATTGCAATAAACGATCATCAGGCGACCGGGATCATCTGTGATAGCTTAACTTTAAATCCGACGAATAGTGTGTACTGCTCTGGATATTATTTATTGACACAAGCAGACATCAATCTAGGAGAGGTGTTAAATAGTGCAGTGGCAGCGGGTAAAGCGCCAGATGGTAGCATAGTCCGTGACACTTCTGATAGTGGAAATATCGGAGATGATTTGGGAACAGATTGGGATACGACGCATACACAAATTCCTATTACTCCATCTGTAGACTTGATTAAAAGTAGTGAAGTAAGTCCGGGGGCAGATGGTGCTATTTCCGTAGGCGATACCATCTATTATACCTTCACCGTCAACAATACGGGGAATGTTCCGCTCTCTTCCATTGCTATCCAAGATAGCAATGCAAGTGGCATCGAATGTAATGAAAGCGATCTAGCCGTTGGTGCTAGTACCACTTGTTCTGCTTACTATGTGATAACGCAGGAGGACCTTACGGAAGGAGAAGTATTAAACTCTGCCGTAGTTACAGGTACCGCACCTGATGGTAGCACGGTAGAAGATACGAGTGATACAGGAAATCCAAATGATCCAAGAGACACAGACGGACCAGAGGATGTGACCACTACGATACTGACCATTAATTGTGAAGCGATCTTATTGGTGAATTTAAATGTATGTGATTTGCTAGGGGTGAATCCTAATAATCCAATAGGAGATTTGGACTGTGATGGAGATGGCATTGATAATAAAACGGAGTGTGCTGCTGGCACCGATCCAGCTAATCCTTGTAGCCATACTTATACCAACGCTGCTGACTTATGTGATTATGTGTTGGCGAATCCGACTAGTCCATTGGCAATAGCGGACTGTGATAATGGCGGCATTAATAATGTAGAAGAATGTCAAAATGGAAGTGATCCATTTGTAGCAGGAGATGATTGTACCACTCTCATCACCTCTAATACGGAGGCAACTATTTGTACAGGAGATACCCTTCCTTTCCACGGACAAATCATTACGGCAGGAGGCAGTTATCAAGCCACCCTTTCTAATGTATTTGGTTGCGATAGTATTGTCCGATTAGAAGTCATCGAAGAGGGATGTGCGGATTTAGCGCTTAGCAAAAAATTAGCAGATGGTCAAAGTGAGGTGGTAGGAGTAGGAGAAACGATTAAGTATGAAATCTGTATCTCCAACGAAGGGTCAAGACCTGCCTTTAATATAGAGGTGGTAGATCATATTCCGACGGTTATGACACTTACGTCTAATAATGCAGGATGGACCAGAGCGAATGAATCGGATGCTTTCTATACCATTACAGGTCCAGTAAATCCGGGAGAGAATGAATGTATTATTATAGAATTGTCCTTGGACCAAACGCCTACTCAGGATACCGAATTAAGAAACCTAGCAGAGATTGCTGGCATGACGACTCGTTTTGGAATCGCCTTACAAGATGATGATTCCCAACCAGAAGACAACTCAGCATTAGATGAGATATATGAAGATGATGAAGATTTCATGGGCATCTCTTTCAAGGCTTGTGAAGAGATTACCTTGGCCCCAGAGGCACAAACAATCTGTAGAGGAGAATCCATTCCAATCAGAATCGAAGGGAATGACCACATTGCTTCTTATAGCTGGAATACCTCTGTTGGATTGAGTTGTACCGATTGTCCAAACCCTGTCGCTACCCCATCCATCACGACACAATATTGTGTAACGATTACGGATATTTTATCTTGTACTTCTTCTGCTTGCACCAATATTACGGTTTCCCAATTAAGTGGATCTGTTGGAAGTACGACTCCTATTTGTGCAGGCGAATCCACTACCCTACAAGCGCAAGGAGGCGTCGCTTATACTTGGTCGCCATCCACTGGATTAAGTAATCCGTTTAGTGCGACACCAGTTGCTTCCCCAACAGCGACTACGACCTATAGTGTGGAGATTGTAAATGAAGCAGGCTGTACCAATATCCAACAAGTACAGGTAGAAGTGACTAATTGTAATACACCTGCCCCTTGTAATTTACAAGTAACGACTAACGCTGCTCATTCAATCTGCGACGGAGAAAATTCACAATTATATGCAACAGGAGGTACTAGTTGGCAATGGACTCCAGAAGCGGGATTAAATAATCCGACTGCTTCCAATCCAATTGCCACACCAACGCAAACCACTACTTATACCGTAACGGCAAGAGATCAAAACGGCTGTATCGCTTCTAACCAAGTGACCATTTATGTCAATGATTGTAATACGCCTGACCCTTGTGCCTACTTACAAGCAGTGGCCTGTGAAGACAAGAAAATATGTGAAGGAGATCGAACAAGATTAGTCGTGAATGGAGGTTATTTCTGGCAATGGAGTCCAGCCATCGGATTGGATGATCCAAGCTCTCCTGCTCCTTATGCGAGTCCAGCTCAGACCACCACCTACACCGTAACCGTAAGAGATGAGAATGGCTGTACCGCCACCGATCAAGTAATCGTGGAAGTATTTAATTGCAATACACCTCCGCCATGTGATGGATCTTTCCAAGCAATCGCTTGTGAGGATAAAACCATTGAGGCAGGAGCTTCTACCTTAATCAATGTGACTTCAGGTGCGTCTTATTCTTGGAGTCATTCTGATTATTTAAATGATCCAACTAGTGCTGCCCCAATAGCCAATCCGCCTGTAACCACTACCTTCACGGTAACGGTGACGGATGCTACTGGTTGTACCAGCACCGACGAGGTAACGGTCTTTGTTGCCCGCACCGCAGGTCCAGTCGGTATTGCCTTGCGATCAAAAGTGTACTTACAAGGTGCTGCAGTAGCAGGCGATCCTTTGATGCAAGATCAATTGCGTGTGAATGGGCTGCTCCCTTTCCAAGAGCCTTATACCGACTTACTCGTATTTGAAGGAGAACCATCTCCATTTGTGCATGTCGGTGAAGGAGGTGGAGAAACCACCAGTCCATTCGTACTAGACCAAGCAGGTCCAGATGCCATCGTCGATTGGGTATTTATTGAAATGCGAGATGCGAATGATCCAACAAGCATCGTTGCCACTCGCGCTGCCTTATTGCAAAGAGATGGAGATATTGTGGAGACAGATGGAAGTGCTGCCGTACAGTTTGATGACTTGACCGCTACCGCTTATTTTGTAGCCATTAGACATCGGAACCACTTAGGCGTCATGACCAAATATCCTATTACCTTCACGGAAAATACCCTAGTTGATTTTACCGATGTAGCTCAACCGCTTTATCAATTAGCCAACCCCTTATTGAAAAGTGCGTTTCCTGCTAAGCTAATAGGAACGGCTCATTATCTATGGGGCGGCAACTCCAATGCGGATGATAAATTGATCTACCAAGGACCTGGATTAGATCAGACCAAACTCTTCTTTGATATTTTTAATCATCCAGGTAACATAGGCGCAGACAACATTCCTAACCTCAACTTTATCCTGCCAGGGTACCATATAGGAGATAATAACATGGATGGGGAACTGCGTTACCAAGGCCCTAAAAATGATATAGATCAATTACAGTTCTTCAATGTGATTTTGCACGAAGAAAATCCAGATTTCAGAGCGAATAAAATTATTTATGAGCAGTTGCCGAGGTAAATGTTTATCATAGTTCAGACCGCTGGTCTGAGTAGGTCTACACATGGCACAACCGTAGCTTAGACCTCCGATCTGAGTAGCCATACAGCACTCCTACTCAGACCAGCGGTCTAAGCTACCTCTAAAGTATGTACCAAGCCGATGGTTGCTGACTGTTTCAGCAACCCAATATAATTGATTAGCAAAAAGATAAGGGATGGTATCCGAAATTTAGACATACTCTAACTTCAACTACCTTTTCAAAATCTCTTTTACCTTATTTTTAAGTTGTTCTATATCTTGAAGGTAGAATTGATATTTAGATACGATCAACTTTGAAGTCAGCCAAACAAATTTGGCGGATACGTGGCGTGTTGTACCGTCGAATAAGAACACCCACCTCATCGGACGGCGGCAGCCATCCGACGAGTAAATGTCCGCCTTTTCCATGCTTCCAAAACTTTTACCCCTTCCTTTGCCAAGCAACATTTTCATTTCCATAACGTTTAAACAAAATACACACTGAAATACTTTCTAACCCAATATATTCTGGTTCTTTGACATATCCCGTGAAAAATCAACTCGTCCGATGACTAGCGTCGTCGGATGAGCTGATTTTAGCCATCCGACGACGAAGTCATCGGACGGTTAAAATCTTGTTCCACGGGATTTGTCAGAGAACCTATATTCTTTAACACAAAACAAAAACGATGAACACCAAACTCACACTCATACAACCTACCACCAGTTTACGTTTTTCCACTTTTAAATAGATTAACATGCCCAGTGAAAACGAATATGGCACCAAGCAGCGCCTATTGCGCACCCTATTTGCTATTCTCGATAATCCAGAAGGCTATACTAAAAAGGAATTAGCAGACCGCTATGCCAATGGTAAAGAGGAGAATATTAAGAATGATTTTGAGGCTTTTAAAAATGCAGGCCTCGTTTTAGAATATGATAAGCGGTATCGGTATTCCTTTAAACCTGAGAAAAAATACAAACAACTGAAAGACCTCCTTCATTTCTCGGAAGAAGACCAGATCATGATTAATGAAGTCATAGATCGAATTGATCCCAATGGTAAACGAGGGCAACGCCTCAAAAAGAAGTTGGCTTCGCTCTATGATTTCAAACGATTGGGGCATGCCTATCTTAGAAAGCCTTACCTATCAAAAGTGGATTTATTGCTGCAAAGCAAGGAAGAAAAAAAACAAGTTTTGCTACGAGATTACAAGTCCTCCAATACCAATAAAATTTCAGACAGATTGGTCGAAGGATTTCACATCAGTCCACCTGATGATATGGTACAAGCCTATGATGTAAACAGCAAAGGACTTAGGCATTTCCGAATTTCTCGAATCGCTAGGGTGCAATTAACCGATACCCATTGGCAATATGAAGGCCACCACAACATCATGCGTACCGATCCTTTCCGTATTGTGGATAATGATCAAGTAATGGTACACCTACGCCTAAAGGTAGGGGCATATAATGAGTTGACCGAACGATTTCCATTAACCAAAGCCTATATCACCGAATCCGAAGAAATAGATGTATATGACTTCCAATGTATGGTCAATCATCGCTTTATTGGTTTGACCAATTTTATATTGGGATACCATCATCAATTGGTGGAAGTACTAGAACCTGACTCGCTTTTGCAGCACTTACGTAAGACTATTAATAAGATGGATTTTTAAAAAAAGTCCCACTTTTTTGAGGGGTAGGGAAATAGTTGCCCTAGTACCCTACCTATATTTGCAGGGTAATTGTCAGAATCGGGATAAACTTGATGCACGAGATCTTCTAGATGCAAAATACGGACCCCATATTCCTCTTGGCTATTCTGTAAATATAGTCCATCTTGATTCTGACAAGGAGTCGTCTGCACATAAAAAATCAATTACAAGTGATTACCATTGTAAAAGACTGCAATAAGGTAATCAAACAAGACAATATATTATCTATGCGTTTGCAAATAACACTTCAACATAAACCCAATCAAGTTCTTCCTATCAACTACCAATATCTGGTCAGTAGTTGGATATACAGAACGCTTGGGAATGCCAATTCCGAATTTGCTACTAAGCTCCATGAGCAAGGATATAACTTCGGGGGCAAGCAGTATAAACTCTTCACTTTTAGTGCGCTACAACCCAACTGGTATCGGATTGATAAACAAGCGAAGACGTTTATTTTAGTAAAATCACCCACTGTTATCGAGCTTTCTTTCTTTATAGAAGATGCTTTGCAACATTTCGTGGTAGGCTTATTTAAAAACCAAT
>CALJIQ010000395.1 GCA_937973995.1 uncultured Saprospiraceae bacterium | reverse complement strand
ATTACTGATTATTAGCTAATTAGGCGTGTTCAGTAGCGTCTGGAAAATAATTAATAATCAATAATAATAATGTCACACTACTTAGGCTAAAACTATTCCACAATAATCTGAAATTTATCTACCAGACCCATTAGATTTTCTTTAGAAAATCTAGCTCCTTTTACGGCATTTCTGGATGGGTCTATTGAAAAATGAACGGCTGTTCGAAAATCTGCATCTTGTAGTTGGGTATTTTCAAAAATGGTTTTGTATAAATTCGCCTCTTTAAAATTCGCTCCCGATAAATCCGCTTCTGTGAAATCTACTTCCTGTAACTGGCAACCTACGAAGCAAGTGTTTTTGATCGATAATTGATTAAATGAGCTATAATCCAATAGACAGTTAGTAAAGCTGATGGCTAATAAAAACGGATTGCAGATTTCAAAACTTAAACCTAATAGTTTGCAATGGGAGAATCGAGCATCTCTAAAGGCGGTTCCTTTTAATTGCGCATTACTTAAATCACAATTTTCGAAATCAGAATTGGAAAAGGCTATTTCAGATAAATCGCAACCATTAAAAATACAATTGCTAAAATGGCAATTTTCATATTCGCCATTTGGGAGGGATTGGTCAGTAAAGTCTATTGACTCAAAGTTATCATCCGTAAAATATGCCATAACGCTATTACTTCATTTTAAATGCTTGCCAAACTACCTCCTTCGGCAAAGAAGCTTCTAGCGTGACCGCTTCATTGGTCACAGGATGTACAAATTCCATTTTCCAAGCATGTAGATGGATGGAGCGATCCTTATTGGAACGCCTTGCTCCATATTTCACATCTCCTTTTATGGGAGAACCTATGGCTGCTAATTGCGCTCGAATTTGATGATGCCGCCCCGTTTTTAAATCAATAGACAACAAATGGTAATTATCACTGCTGGCTATTATTTCATAGGTAAGAATCGCTTCTTTTGTACCGTTTTGGGGCTGCTCATGACAGTAGGCTTTATTGTACTTTGCATTTTTTTTGAGATGATGTCTCAATTCGCCCGCCACCTGCTCGGGTGGCGTTTTTACGACTGCCAAGTACGTTTTTTTTATGGCTCGTTCTTGAAATTGAGCATTTAAAACCCTAGTGGCTTTAGGTGTTTTTCCAAATAATACAATTCCACTTGCAGGGCGGTCGATACGGTGCAATAATTGTAATTTGGATTTGGTATATATTTCTCCTAATTCTAAGAGAGATTTATTTTCCGACTTATCGGGTTGAACAGGAACAGTAGGTGGTTTGTTAAAGGCTATCAACTGGTTATTTTTGTAAATAACCCAATCGCTTATTTTATGGTTACTCATATAAGGGCGAAGGTACAAAAAATGATGGTTTGATTGCCTGATTGCTTGATGGGTAGCGAAATAACCATCAGACGTAAGTACTCAATTTTGAACGAATAATTTTGAGTTTTGAATGGGTGGTTTCATCAAATCTTAGTGTTTTCGTCCTATTGCGTCTAGTGTTATTCAAAATTCAATCATTCAAAATTCAACATTGAGAACTTACCATCAGACCATCAAGACATCTAACCATCACTAAAACATATATAGATGACAGTAAGCATTATTACCATAGGGGATGAAATTTTAATAGGTCAAATAATAGACACCAATTCCGCATGGATGGGGGAGCGGTTGAATGAAATTGGAGCATCTATAGAAACGATCTACTCGGTTAGCGATACGAAGGAAGGGATAGTCGATGCTTTAAAGGTGGCGCTCCAAAAAACAGATGTGGTGTTGCTAACGGGAGGACTAGGACCTACCAAAGATGACATCACCAAAAAGACCATTGCTGAATTTTTGGATACTCCAATGGAATTTCATGAAGAAACTTGGGAGCGAATTCAAACTTTATTCAAACGATTTGGTCGCAATACTACTCCTGCTCATAGAGAGCAATGTTATATGCCAGCATCGGCAACGATGTTGTTGAATAAAAGAGGAACTGCTCCAGGGATGTGGTTTGAAAAGAATGGAAAAATAATTGTCTCCATGCCCGGTGTGCCAGCAGAGATGAAATACTTGATGGCGTATGAGGTGCTACCAAAATTGCAACAAACTTTTCCAGGAAAACCTATTTTCCATCGCACCATTTTAACAGTGGGGGAAGGCGAATCTAGGATAGCAGCTAAGATTGCAACTATTGAAAGCAACTTACCAAGTCATATCAAGTTGGCATATCTACCAGGCTTAGGGAGAGTGCGTCTGCGATTAACCGCATCAGGAAAAACAAACGAACAATTAGAGCAAGATTTAGAAGCGCAAGTACAAGCTATTCAACAAATCTTACCAGAACTAATTTATGGCTACGAAAAAGAACCTTTAGAAAGCGCCATCGGACACCTATTAAAAGCTAGAGGATTGACGGTGGGGACAGCGGAAAGCTGTACAGGTGGACTACTAGGCCACCAAATTTCTTCTGTTTCTGGAGCATCTAGCTACTTTGAAGGGAGCATTGTTGCTTACTCTTATCGCCTTAAAGAAATCTTATTAGGGGTTTTACCTGACACCCTATTACAATGCGGGGCAGTTTCTGAAGAAACGGTACTAGAAATGGCTAAAGGAGCAATTGCTGCCTTAGGTACAGATATTGCCATTTCTATTTCAGGTATTGCTGGTCCAACCGGAGGGACGACAGATAAGCCAGTTGGTACCATTTGGTTAGCGATTGCAGATAAGGAGCAAACGGAGACTTTAAAATTGCAATTGGGTAAAGACCGACAAAGAAATGTCCAATATACCTGTGTGGCTGGCTTGAATTTAATCCGACAATTTTTGTTAAAATATTACCCGCTAGAGAACGTAAATGAAGGGTTAATCCAACAAGAGAAATCGGTTTAAATTCATATTTGTTGTAATTTGCGAGAAATCGGCGCTATGGCATTTTGGCATTGTGGCGTTGTGGCTTCCAACCATAACGCCATAATGCCAAAATGCCACAGTGCCAAACACAAAATATATGGCACAGATAGAAATCATCATGCCCAAGATGGGAGAAAGTATAATGGAAGCCACTATTATCAAATGGTGCAAACAAGTAGGAGAGCAAATAGAGATAGATGAGACCTTATTAGAGATCGCTACAGATAAAGTGGATTCTGAAATTCCTTCTCCTGTAAGCGGTACACTTGCTAAAATTTTATTTGAAGAAAATGATACCGTAGCGATTGGGACAACGATCGCTCTAGTCGCCACAGAAGGAGAGGAATTAATGCCAGAACCTTCTCCCGCTGTACAAGCTACCCCTGAAACCATAGAAGAACCCAAAGCAGCCACTATTCCTAGTACCCCTAAAACAGTACAAGTTGAAAAGGCAGCTCGACCAAGTGTAAGTGGTCGTTTTTATTCTCCGTTAGTAAGGACGATTGCCCAAAAAGAAAATATTTCCATTGCAGAATTGGATACCATTGCTGGGACAGGAAAAAAAGGGAGAGTGACCAAGAAAGATATGTTACAATATCTGGATTCAAAGAAAAAAGGAAAGGTAGAATCGGTTCAGAAAAGTACGCCATCCCTTAGTTCACGGAAGCAAGCAACTACGGCTTCTATTACGTCTGCGTCCTCCCCAAGTGCTACCTCGTCGGTAAGTGGGGCAGTAGAAATTATTGAAATGGATCGGATGCGTCGTTTGATTGCAGAGCATATGGTGCGGTCCAAACAAACTTCTCCACATGTTACTTCTTTTGTAGAAATAGATGTTACGAATTTGGTGAATTGGCGGAATGCGGTTAAAAATGACTTTAAAGAAAAACATAAAGAGAATATTACCTTCACGCCTATTCTTATTGAGGCAGTAGTCAAAGCGATACAAGACTTCCCTTTGGTAAATTCTTCAGTAGAAGGTACTAATATTATTGTCAAAAAAGATATTAATATTGGTATGGCAGCTGCCTTGCCATCTGGTAATTTGATCGTTCCTGTTATTCGAAATACAGACCATTTAAGTTTGGTTGGGTTAACTAAAAAAGTAAATGACTTAGCCAAAAGAGCTAGAGAAAATGCTTTGAAGCCAGAAGAGATACAGGGAGGTACTTTTACTTTTACGAATGTAGGTACGTTCGGGAATACGATGGGTACTCCGATTATTAATCAACCACAAGTTGCCATCTTAGCGGCAGGTGCTATCAAAAAGAAACCTGCTGTGTTGGAGACAGAACATGGTGATGTAATTGCCATTCGACACATGATGTTTTTGTCTCTTTCTTACGATCATCGAGTGGTTGACGGACAATTGGGTGGGTCGGTCTTGCGCCGTATTGGAGATTATTTGGAAGATTTTGATGACAAGCAAACGATTTAGTCAAGCTGGCACAAAGGTTCCACCTTGTGCCCCTATCCTAAAGGCTTAGCCTTAAAAATAGTAAACGCAAGGTGGAACCTTTGCGTTAGCAATATCTATGAAGTTTAACATTACAAACACTTGCCCCAACACCAATGCCCGCACGGGTATCATAGAAACCGATCATGGTACTATTGAGACGCCTATTTTTATGCCAGTAGGCACTGCGGGTACCGTAAAAGGAGTGCACCAGCAAGAACTAAAGTCGCAGATTCAAGCGCAGATTATACTGGGGAATACCTACCATTTATACTTAAGACCAGGCATCGATATTTTAAAACAGGCGGGAGGCTTACACCAATTCATTGGGTGGGACCGACCCATTCTAACAGACAGCGGAGGGTATCAAGTTTATTCCTTGAGTGGTAGGCGAAAAATCAAAGAGGAAGGGGTTACTTTTCAGTCCCACATAGATGGTTCTAAGCACACCTTTACTCCTGAATCCGCCATAGATATACAGCGAGCGATTGGCGGTGATATCATCATGGCATTCGACGAATGCACACCTTATCCATGCGAATATAAATATGCTAAAGACTCTATGGAAATGACGCATCGTTGGCTAAAGCGATGCATCAAACAATTTGAAACGACCGATTCCTACTATGGTTATGAGCAGAATTTTTTCCCCATCGTTCAAGGTAGTACCTATAAAGATTTAAGAAAAATTTCAGCCGAAACCATTGCTGCTGCCGATCAACAAGCTAATGCAATTGGAGGGTTATCGGTAGGGGAACCTGCGGAAGAAATGTACGAAATGACGGACTTGGTTTGTGGGATACTTCCCAAAGAAAAACCTCGTTATCTAATGGGGGTAGGGACGCCTGCTAATATTTTAGAGTGCATTGCTTTAGGTATTGATATGTTCGATTGTGTGTTACCTTCCAGAAATGCTAGGCATGGATTATTATATACGGCTGAGGGCATTCTCAATATGAAAAATGCTAAGTGGAAAGAAGACTTTTCTATAATTGATGAAAACAGTACTTGTTCCACTAGTCGGCTGCATACCAAAGCCTATTTGAGACATCTTTTTCAATGCAAAGAATTATTAGCTGCTCAAATTGCTACCCTGCACAATCTTAGTTTTTATCTATGGCTCGTCCAAGAAGCTAGAAATAAAATTGCGGATGGTAGCTTTGGAACTTGGAAAAAAGAGATGGTGGAACGGGTGCAGAGAAGATTATAACTGATTTTTTAAACCACATAAGTACACATAAGTGGAGGCACATAAGTCACATTAGACTTATGTGAATTAATGTGAAAATACTAATGTGCCCTAATGTGGTTAACTACCTAATAACTTTGCTAAAAAGAATAGACAAATACATCATCGGGAAGTATCTAAAAACTTTCTTCTTCACGGTACTCATTTTCACCATGATTGCCTTTATCATTGATTTGAGTACACAGATGGAAAGTTTTTTGGAAGAGGATTGTACCTTCAATGAGATTGTCAATGATTATTACCTGCCTTTTGTGCCTTGGATTAATGGATTGCTCTTTCCTTTGTATGCTTTGATTGCAGTGATTTTTTTTACATCTCGAATGGCAACCAATTCTGAAATTATTTCTGTGTTAAATGCAGGGGTGAGTTTTAGAAGAATGATGCGGCCTTATATAATAGCCTCTTGCTTTATAGCCATCCTCCATTTATTTGCTAATCATTATGTGATTCCCAAAGGGAATAAATCGAAAGTTAATTTTGAACATACCTATTTATATAAAGGAGAGAACAAGGGCAAAACGTCCAATGTACATTTGGTCCTTGATCGAGATACGGTCAATAATACGATGACCAAAGCCTATGTCAAAAATTATAATGGTAGAGATACTTCTGTTAGAGATTTGGTGTTAGAAAGATTTGAAAATAACAGAATAGTATATCGCTTAAAAGCCAATCGAGCCTCTTGGCAAGGACTTCCCAATAAATGGCAATTGAAAGATTATGAGTTAAGACGATTTAATGGAGATGAAGAAGAGATGATATTCGGCTTACGCAAAACTATAGATACGACCTTAAATATGTTCCACGATGATTTTGTGTTGTACGAAAACGATAAACTAACCATGACCACGCCAGAATTGCGTCGAGCTATTAATCGAGAAAGAGAGCGAGGGGTCAAAACCACAAAAGGATTTTTAATAGAAATACAACGAAGAACTGCGGAGCCTATTACGATTATTATTGTGACTTTAATTGGGATGGCTATTGCCTCTCGAAAAGTACGAGGGGGCTTGGGGTTACATTTAGCTTTGGGCGTTGCTTTGGGGGCGATGTTTGTTTTTCTATCCCGCTTTTCTACCACCTTCGCTACCAACCAAACACTTGCCCCTCAATTAGCCGTTTGGATTCCAAATATTTTGTTTGCGGGAATCTTGTTCTTTTTGATTAGTAAGGCGCAGAAGTAGCAGGCAGACCACTTGGTTGTGCTATAAGAATTACTAAATTTTTACATACCGGCATTGACCGTCTACCGTCAAGTGAAACGACCATCTACCGTCTATTCATTAAGACTTACAACATAACAAGTCTGACCTCTGACAATGAAATGGTCTGACAGCCGAAGGCGATCTGATTTCTATGAATTATATCTTCTCCGCCTCCACCAAAGCCTTCTTCAAAGCCCCTAATTTATTATTCACTTCTTGTAATTCACTTTCTGGTACACTATCAATCACAATGCCCGCCCCAGCTTGGTAGTACAGCGTATTCTCCTTGCTCATAAAGGATCGAATCACAATGGCTTGCAGCATATCTCCATTAAAATTAATAAAGCCTAAACCACCGCCATAGAAACTTCTATTTTGGTTTTCATATTCATCAATTAATTGTAAGGCTTTGTATTTGGGGGCGCCTGATAAAGTGCCTGCCGGAAAAGTATCTCCAAAGATTTGAATAGGATTGGCATTTGCTTCTAACACGCCATCTACTCTAGAAACTAAGTGAATGACATGGCTATAATAATGTACCTCTTTCAAAGTTTTTACTTCTACTTTTGTGGAATGCCGACCTAAATCATTTCTTGCCAAATCTACCAACATGATATGTTCTGCATTTTCTTTTGGGTCTTTACTTAATGCTTCTGCCCCTGCTGCATCTTCTATCGGGTCGCCTGTTCGTTTATAAGTGCCCGCTATGGGGTTAACGGTAGCGATACCATCACTAATCAACATTTGGGCTTCGGGAGAAGAGCCAAATATTTTATAATCTCCACAGTTGAAATAATATAAAAATGGCGAAGGGTTGATCGAACGCAATACCCGATATACTTGAAAATCATCTCCTTTAAAATCGTGTTCAAATTGGCGAGATAAAACGATTTGAAAGACATCTCCAACCTTACAATGGTATTTTCCTTTTCTTACCAATTCTCTAAAATCTTCATCTGTGATGTTGCTCTTTTCTTCTCCCTTTAATTTAAATTGATAATCTGATACCACAGGACGACTAATCAGTTTTTCAATCGTTTCAATTTGGCTAATACCGTCTGGAATATTTTCTAAAATATAGAGTTCGTCCTTGTAATGGTTGAAGGCAAGGACAAAGCGATAAAGCGAATAATTAATATCAGGGGTATCAAATCGCCTTTTGTTAGGATCAAACTTTAAGGTGTCAAAGTATTGCACCCCATCAAAAGACGTATGCCCAAAGAAGCCATTACTCACTTTTGCTTCTTTAAGTTCTCCTGCCTCAAATTGATCCATAAATGCTTGAAAAATAGTCGGTACCTCCGTTGGATTGGTAAGGGTGGCTTCGGTTATTTCTCCATCAGGGTAGGTTTTAAAAACGCTACCATTTTGTACTCTAAAAGTGGCAATAGGGTCGAGTGCAATATAAGAAAAGCAGCTCTCCGCACTTCCAAAGTCATTACTTTCCAATAAGACTGCCTGCTCAAAATGATCTCTTAAACGCAGATATAAGGTGACGGGAGTCAGGGTATCCGCCAATCTTTTTTTAACGACGGTTAGTAAGTGGATTTTTTTCTCTGTGGCAATCATGGTTTAGTTGATGGTTGTGTTAGTTCTAAAGTTTCGATTTTTAAAAATTATTGTTTTTGAAAATCGAAAATTTGAACTAACATAACTTCTTTAAAAATAGGAATTATGTTAGCTCGATTTTGAAGCCTAGTATTTTATCAAAAATACTAGGCTTCAAAACCAGGGCTAACACAATTTATGGTACGTACGAAAAAAAGCGGCTAGTCGAGCGAAATTCGACTAGCCGCTTTTTTTGATTATTATCAACAAACGGAGGTCAAGCTCACCCTAATATTTGGGAAAGTTGTTGTGCCACCACCAGTTTGTTAATAAAGTAAAATTCATAAGAATGATATTATGAGTACAAAATAATAGGATTTTTAAGAAAGAAGCAACTGAAAGTATTATTTTAGCTTAGAGTATGTTTAAAATTCTAACTTTTGAAAACCAATACTTTATGAACCTGACGTTGTATTTTCTCAGTTGTTTAGCTCGCTAAACGCCCTCCAAAATACTTAGTCAGAACCATAAATTATTGATTTTCAACGACTGATAAT
>CALJIQ010000394.1 GCA_937973995.1 uncultured Saprospiraceae bacterium | reverse complement strand
TAAGTAGGCAAACAAATATATCCGACACTTTCCTGACGGACTCTTTTTCCGATATACTGCGTTAAAAAATATTTCCGTAGCTCGGCTATGCAAAGATTTTTTGCCTTGTCTATCGAAAAAATAGTCTCGTCAAAAGTGACGTTTATATCTGTCTACCTACTTGAGACCCCACAGATTGGTGTATTATTTGCAAGTTTCCAACCATACGCTTTTCAAATTTTATAGGTTTAATTTTTCCTTAATCCTTTAAACCAGAAGAGCTTTATTAAGTGATTTATTTTACTTTTGCGCTTCCCTTTAAGATACCTTAAAAATAATGGTATCTTTTTGGATTAGAGTGCGTTATAAGTCCTAACCGTAAAATAATTCTCAATGTTGAATTTTGAAGGATTGAATTTTGAATAAAATGGGACGCAATAGGACGAAAACGCTAAGACTTAAAGCAACCGCACATTCAAAATTCTTCATTCAAAATTGAGAACTTATTCCTAACCAATAATAAATCCTAATTTTTTGAATTAGTATTTTTAAATTTAGAGGAGCTATTTTACCTAGTTCATCAACAAATCCACATTTTTTATGAGTGATAAGCATACGTTGAAGACCGCAGTAGATGCAAAAGGCCAAGCGGTAAGTCCAGTATTAGAAGAAGGAGTAAAAAATTTCTTAATTGATATTGACGGTACCATTTGCGATGATATTCCCAATGAAGAACCCGAAAGAATGGTTACTTGTTTACCGTACCCAGATGCGTTGAAGATTTTAAATAAATGGTACGATGAAGGGCATATTATTACGTTCTTCACCTCTCGAACGGAAGTTCATAGAGAAGTAACTGAGGCTTGGTTAAAAAAGCATGACTTCAAATATCACGGTCTATTGATGGGCAAACCTCGTGGTGGCAACTATCATTGGATTGATAATCATATTGTGAAAGCGACTCGATTTAGAGGTAAATTCACCGACTTAGTGGTAAAGACTAAAGAGATTGAGGTTTTTCATGATGAAGCCTAACTTGAGAATTGAGAATTGAAAATTGAGAATTATTGCAAAGTGCATTTTTAATTCTCAATTTTTAATTCTCAATTAAATTTGTCTCCCACCTGACCATTCCTCCTCCTCCATTTGCTATTATTTTACACATCTTTCCTTTTTCAATAATTTATTATTTCTACTATATCAGTTTGTAGTACTTTCGTGCTTCCCTCACAGCAGCTTCCCATGATTTAATTGATGGTTATATGGCTTGAATGATTGATGGTTATTTTACCAACCCTCAAGCCATCAAACCATCAATCATATTCCTCCTTTCCACTACCTTAATTTTAAAAACAAAATAATGATACTACGAACCATTACACTATCTTTTATTGGCCTTTTACTATGTCAAATTGGGATCGCACAATCCTTGAGATGTGGGCACCAACATGCTATACAACAACAGACACATCAACACGCCAGTTATAAACAAGTCGTTCAGCAAACTTTTAATCAAGCCAAACGACGAACACAAGAAGCGAACAGTCGTTCGCAAGAAATATTGACCGTACCAGTAGTGGTACACGTAGTCTATAATACTACCGAACAAAACGTTTCTGACGAGTTGATCTATTCCCAAATAAACGTCTTGAATGAAGATTTTCAACGACAAAATCCAGATGCCACTGATGGTCGGGAGATGTTCCAATCGGTATCTGGAAATGCTAAAATTAAATTCGTTTTAGCAGACATTGATCCTGATGGAAATCCGACAACAGGAATTACTAGAACCCAAACGGAGGTAGAATCTTTTATGGATCTTTCCTTAGATAATATCTTTGAAGCGATAGATTCTTGTGGACTGGACGTCACTTCTCAGGAGGGAACGGAATGTTTGCTAAATGCCTTATTAGGAGGGACAGGGACAGAAACAGAAGAAGAAGGCTTGCAATTGGATAATGTAAAAAGTAGCGCTACGGGCGGTGTAGATGCATGGGATACAGAGCGGTATATCAACATTTGGGTCTGTAATTTGAATGCCAATCTATTAGGTCAAGAAATGCCGATGGTGATGGGTTTTGCTTATCCGCCAGTAGAAGCACCCAATTGGCCCGAAGGCGCTTTACCAACAGATTTAAAAGACATTGATGGCGTAGTGATACATCACCAAGCCTTTGGCGTAGATAATCCGAATGCTGGTTTAGTGGAAGGTATTTTCAAAAAAGGGCGAACTTGCACGCATGAAATGGGACACTACTTTGGATTAAGACATATTAGTGGAGATGGTGATTGTGCTAGCGACGACGGTATTGGAGATACACCAGCAGAAGTAGCCACTCAGAATCCTGATTTAAATCCAAATGTCATTTGTTCCGATTTACATAGTATAGATACTTGTCCAGAAGATGGACTACCAGATATGATCGAGAACTTTATGAGTTATAACCCAGAAGCTTGTCAGAATTTATTTACAATAGAGCAAGTAGATATTATGCGTGCCATGCTAGAAGGGCCTCGATCAGGATTGATTATGCAGCAAACAACTAATACAATCTCTACAGAATTGCACCAAGCATTTACACTGTATCCTAACCCTGCCAATAGCCAGTTAAATATCAATTTGGAAGGATATCATTTATCTGATTTTACTATAGAAATTCAAAATGTCGTTGGACAACAACTGCTCTCTGCACCTGCTCAATCGTTTATGGATGTCAGCCAACTCAAAGCAGGAATTTATTTGGTAAGATTGAAAGGAGAAGAGATGGAAGCTGTAAAGAAAATTTCGGTTATTCGTTAATTTTTTGTTCTATTGTTCTATTGTTCCATTGTCCTATTGTTCCATTGTCCTATTGTTCTATTGTTCTATTGTTCTATTGTCCTATTGTTCTATTGTCCTATTGTTCTATTGTCCTATTGTTCTATTGTTCTATTGTTCTATTGTCCTATTGTTGAGCCTACTCTAAAAAGTCATTTTGAGCGAGATATGCCAAATTTTAAAAATTTGGCATATCTATATTTTGCTAAAAATCAAAACTTTACAAAAAAACATTTAATGTAATTATTTCGATATTTCATTAAAACAGACTTTTTAGAGTGGACTCAACAATTAAGCAATGGAACTATTCATGCTGTGCGACAATGGGTCAATGGAACAATGGGTCAATGGAACAATGGGTCAATGGAACAATGGGTCAATGGAACAATGGGTCAATGGAACAATGGGTCAATGGAACAATAGATCAATGGAACAATAGATCAATGGAACAATGGAATCTATTCCATTCCCATTACCAATGGGCCATCCTCCAGGCTACATCGCATCCAAGATGGAATCGGTGCGCCTTCTTCTTCGATGAATTTAACACTACCATCATCTTTGGCTTCGTATTTCCAAACATGTCGTTTTCCACCTTTTCCACTTAGGGAACCGAATTTTAATAAATACTGAATTTCCCAGCCATCGTCGATTCTACTAAATACGATATCATTTCCAGCTACTTTGGGAATACCTAAATCAATTTCTACGACGCCTTCAATATTATAAAATTCATTAGAAAGGGCTGCAATATTGAGCGGTCCTTTAGAACGAATGGTAATGGCATCTTGGGTATCATTCCAAGCTACATGCTTATCAATAATTAACTCATATTCATCTAATAAATCGTTGAATTCTTCACTATCCGTTTCATTGATTCCATCCAGCAAGGGTTCTGCCCATTCAATATCTCTTTCGTAAATAATTACAAATTGGTCAATGGAAGGATTGGGGAAGGTGTGTACATTACATTTGGCAATGGACTTAGCGGTTTCATCTGAGCTATAAATAGTAGATAAAATAGCGAAGATCATATCCACATTCGTTTGTGGAATACTGATACCTAAGTATCGTAGATCTTCTTTTTCTGCTTCAAAACGCAAGGCTAGTCTAGCAGCGTCCCGTCTAAATTTTCTTTCAAGATTTTTTGGTATTTCATTTGCTTCCGTAAACTCCGTCCAATTAGAAGTTTGAGCTTGAATGTCCGATAAAGTAACCAAGAAAAAAAACAGCAGGGGGGGAATTATGGTGTAAAATGCTGTTTGGCTGAATCGCATGAGAATTACTTGTTTTATAATTTTCTAATAAACAAAAAACACACCGTTTTTAGAAACCTTAAGAATCTAGCAACATTTGCTCTTTTTTTTAGCTAATTATGCCAATTAATTAACCATCCTTAACAATAAAGGGCGTGTTTTTGTACGTCTTAAGGGGGAAAAAAAAGGTTATTGAAAGTTTTGGAGGGTTATTAAGTGGTTATTGAACCTCATAATAACCCTTCATAACCTTACAGATTCTTTGACAAGTCACGTGAAACGCTACCATTCGCGAATCAGATTGGCATCGAGCCAATCTGATTCGCACAAGGGTTTCTAAAGGGGCAATTGAGGCTCTGCCCATAGCCGTCAGGCTAAGAGATTAAAGAGCGGATAAGTCGTCAGGAGACGACTATGATAGGCATTCCAAGTCTGGAGACTTGGAATATCGGGCAAGATAATGCGATCTATCAAGTCTCCAGACTTGATAGGTTTATCCGAGTCGTCTCCTGACGACAACATTCCGTTTAGCCTGACGGCTATGGGCTGTGCCTGACCTGCCCCTTTAGAAACCCTTGTTTCCCTGAAATGGACTCGATGTCCATTTCAGGGAAGGGAAAACGGGATTTGTCAAAAAACCTTATCATTTAACCAAATTACTTTATCATGTCTGATATTAAAGATAATACCGGTGGCAAAGCGAATGAAATTACAGAGGGATTGTCTAATAAAGCGAGTGAAATAAAAGGAGAGCTTAGTGAAAAGACAAACGAAATCAAGAAAGGGATCACTAATAAGACCAACGCCATTAAACAGGAATTAACCGATACGACGAATGAAGTGCGACAAAGCATTACGGATAAAAAGAATGCGATCAAAGAAGATATTACAGAAACGAAGCAAAGTATCAATACCTCCATTGATAAGGGCAAAAAAGCAGTCAGTCGTTTTGTTAGACGACTAATTATTGGGCTACTCCTCTTAGCCATCTTAGCAGGAATTGGCTACTATGTTTTCGCCAGCATGACTTATAGCGATGGCAGCCGTACTGGACAGCTAATAAAAATTTCCGAAAAGGGCTATGTTTTTAAAACCTACGAGGGTCAATTAAGCTTAGGAGGGATTTCCATAGAAGGTGACCAAAATAACATTGGTAGTATCTGGGAGTTTTCAGTAGCCAATAACGGCATATATGATAGAATGCAGGCCTTAAGAGGGAAAAAAGTATTGGTACAGTACGAGGAGAAGTACCGAGTCATTCCGTGGAGAGGCGATACGAAATATATTATTACTAATGTGGAAGAGGCTAGGTAACTTGACCATGTTAGATTATTCAATTAAGTTAATAGGGTGAGTTAATGATCTATCAATCAGATCACTTTGAGTGATCAGATTGAACGAAAACGTCTAATCTGATGACTTTAAGCTCATCTGATTAGTTGTCTAAGCGAAGTTCTGATTATAGCAACTACTAATTTAACCTTGTCAAGGTAAGTGCTACAAAAATAAATTTTTCAACTATTGCTTTTTTTTCAAAAGTCGTTTACATTTGCAAACGCTTTGAATGAAAAGCGATTAAACATATGTATTGGTATAATAATTGTCTATACTAATACCTCTTAGGTCCGGTAGTTCAGTTGGTTAGAATACCTGCCTGTCACGCAGGGGGTCGCGGGTTCGAGTCCCGTCCGGACCGCAATTATGACTGATTATCAATCAGTTACAAGAATTACTGCCTATTTACTGCCACTTTGCGTAAATGGGCAGTTTTTATTTAGGACTTCTTCGATTATTTTGCCTAATCTACTTGACCCTGTCATTTGTTATATAAATATAGATTCGTTTACCATTTATAGTTTCTCCTTCGATCCATTTTTCTATATCATAGAAACAATTATTATCAATATCGGATAATTCTATGATTTTTCCATTCTGAGTTTTTATTTCCCAAAATAATATTGTGCAAGGGCTATCATATTCGTCTTCCATTGGAGTATATTCCAACGAAACCCTACCGTAATATTCTTTTAAGTTTGTGCCGTATTTATACCTAACCGTGAATTCTCCTCTTACTACATCTGGAGTAAAGAAATGTCCAAACTTATTTACAGGAAAAAATTCCTTTCCAATACCTTGAATCAACTTTATACTAAATGCAAATAATACGGCAGACACTAGCAAGACTAACAAATAAGATTCAAAACGATACCTAGATAATTCTTCTTTTTTGAATCCATCAGTATCATAAGCTACATATAGAATTGATCCAATAATTGCAAGAGAATAAAATAAAGGGTCAGTATTAAATCTTAAATTCATAATCATTTAGTTTAGAATGAAATTAGTTAATCACTCAGATAAAAAAAATACTTCTTCTTCCCTTTCAAATGTTGATGATAAAAATTCCCTCTACTTTCTGAGGTTTTAAATTTTTCCCACGTGGAATACTCAACGTTTTTGTAAATATATTCCTTACCCTTCCTTTCCGTCATAATAATCAAAAAACCCTCTTCTCCATCACATGAAAAATATGATGCCTCACTAATCCAACTATCTGAATTAAAAGAATCTTCAATTTGGAATGATGCCGTTTTGACGGCATCGGTAGCCATTTTGTAGGTTGAAAAATTGGTAGGTAATGTTTGGCAGGATTGACCTTTGCAGGATACAGTTATCACTAGGCATCCAAACAAATTAATAAAAAGCAGTTTTTTCATTTACATTATATTAGATGAATATTCAAAATTCATTAACTTATTAATAATTGGTATGATACCCTCGACACTACTATTGCCACTACCCGAATAAAATAATTCTAAATCACCAAGAACTATAAGTTTTGATTTGGTTCGACTTACGGCAACATTAACGAGCCTTTTACCATCCTCTCCTTTGTAT
>CALJIQ010000393.1 GCA_937973995.1 uncultured Saprospiraceae bacterium | reverse complement strand
TACTAGTAAGTTGCCTATCTATTTTATTAGGCTGCAAAGGAAAATCTTCTTCCACCACCAATAGCACGGCTAGTTCGCCACCTGCCGCTACGACCCCCACTCCTGCAGCTGCTGCACATCCATTACCAAGTATTACCTTGGAGGAAATGCAAAAGCTATACAATGAATGCGATTATATTGATTTCATCTACTATAATATGGACTTTAGTATGAGTGTGAATACGCCAACTAATGTTCAGCGGGTAGTTACATTTGTGGATAAAACCCAACCTAGTGCGAATGCCACTTGTCCAGCTATGGGTAGAATTATTTACCAAAAAGATGGAGAGACCTTACTAGAGGCAGATATGCACTATAGTCAAGATTGCCAACACTTTATCTTTTACAAAGACAATAAAAAGGTATATGCTAATAATATGACACAGCAAGGAATCGCTTATTTCCAGCAGATGTTTAGTCAGGTTAAAGTGGTGCCTAAATAAGCAGTGTGACATAGAATCATTCAATTTTTTGATTGTCTAAATAATTCGATTGTCAAGATTGTTTGATGGCTTGATGCTTAACTCAGGTCTTATTGGACAATCAAACAATCACAGCAATTAAACAATCATTTCATATTCACCCAATGAGAATGACAAAAGATTGCTTTAAAAATATCCTTTCCTTTCTAAGTTTCCTTTTCCTTATTCCTTTTTCTATAGCTGCCCAAGATGCTTGTGTTTATCAATTGAACTTAATTGATTCTTTTGGAGATGGTTGGGAAAATTCTTTTGTTTCCGTAACGATCAATGGGCAGCAAAGCATCTATACGTTGGGGGATGGAGATGATGATGAGCGTAGTCAATTTATTGACTTGTCAGTAGTGACGGGAGATAGTTTGTCCATTCGATATGGGTCTGAGGGAACACCCGTTTTTCAGAATGAAATCAGTTATCAATTATTTGATGCAGATGGATTAATTGTTTTACAAGATGGACCGAATCCACAAACGGGATTGCAATTATCCACGGAAATTACTTGTCCTACCTGTTTTATATTAAATCCAGCTTTAATACGGATCAATGAAGTGACTGCTAATTCGGCTATGGTTTTCTGGGATACAGAGGATGGAGAAGAAGTGCTGCTAGAGTTGGGCGAGACGGAATTCGAGTTGGGAACAGGGAGTAAACAGCAAGTAGGCGGCGGCAGTACTTTACTAGAAAACTTAGAAGAAAATACCAATTATGATTTATATCTGAACAGGGTTTGTGCAGATGGCACATCGAGTAGTTCTATTGGGCCTTTTAGTTTTAAAACTTTATTTTCAAATCCGCCAGATACTTGTTTTTATACGCTCCGAATGCTTGATTTTTTTGGGGATGGATGGAATGGTTCTTCTATAACCGCTACCGTAAATGGGGAGACTAGCAATTATACCATGTTAGATGGGGCAATAGAAGTCGTTCGAATTCCTGCCCTAAGTGATTTATCTTTTCAGCTGGACTATAACTCCGGTTTGTTCGATGAAGAGATTAGTTATGTACTCCTTGACCCTGATGGAAAAACAATTTTAAGTGATGGCCCATCTCCTCAAGATGGTCGAGTATTGGAAACCGTCGCTTGTCCGAGTTGTCCAGCCCCTATTAATCCGCAAGTGAATCCTTCGGCAGAATCGGTTGACATAACTTGGGCAAATATTCCTGTTGCTAGTCAGTATATTTTAGAATACGGTGTGGAGGGTTTTGAGTTAGGTACTGGATTAGAAGCATTAAGTACCATTCCAATCATCCAACTTACTAGCCTAAAAGAAAATACGACTTATGAATACTATCTGCATAGTACTTGCGGAGAGGAAGCCAGTCTTCAAATAGCAGGTCCATTTTCATTTACGACCTTATTCAAAACAGATGTAGGGATTGCCAATATTACGATGCCTATGACGAATTGTGGCTTGGGTGTATCCGAAATGATTGAAATAGAATTGAAAAATTTTGGGGCTAATCCACAATCATTGGTTACCTATAAATTTAGTGTAAATGGGATAGATGGCGGGGTACCCGTTCCTACGGATGGATTCTATACAGGAATAATTAGTAAGGACAGCATTGCTACCATCGAATTTGAAACGCCTACTAATTTGATGAATACAGGGGTCTATGAAATTGCGGTTTGGACCGAGCTGGAGGGCGATATTAATACTAGTAATGATACTACTATTGTGATTGTTACAAATATTCCGACCATTCAAGATTATCCTTATAGCGAATTTTTTGAGCAGGAAGGTGGGTGGATTGTCGCCACAGAAAGCGCAGTGCCAAGTTGGGAATTTGGATCGCCCAATCCCTCTTTAGTTCCCCCAAATTTTAGTGGGGAAAAGGTATGGGCTACTAATAATAATGGCACCTATAATCAAGCGGAAATTTCTTACTTAGTTTCTCCTTGTTTTGATTTTTCTTCTTTTACTAGCGATCCTACTATTGCTTTTCGCTTCTTTATGGAAGCACTAGATTTTTCAGAAACTAGATTTTTTTTGGAAATGAGTTTGAATGGAGAACGCTGGCAAAGAGTAGGACAAGATGGAGAAGGATTCAATTGGTATAATAACGATACCCAAACGGCATGGATGGGAAATGCTACGCAAGGAGCATGGTTGTATGCCGAGCAGGAATTACTAAGTACGGCAGGTATCCAAGATGTAAGATTGCGTTTCTCTTTTATTGGCGAAACAGAAGCCGATGGATTTGGGGTGGCACTAGATGATATTCATATCTTTGAAAATACCTCTAGGAATGCGGTTGCAAGAGCGACCAATAATATAGTAGCGTCAGGCTGTGGTGCTGCGGAAGATAAAGTTACCTTGCTATTTAGAAATGCTGGAACGGCTGCTATTCAACAACTGTCTTTAGGCTATCAAGTGAATGAACGAGAGGTAGTGATAGAGTCGTTGGATTCTCTTTTGCCAGTAGGGGAGTCAATGGTGTACGAATTTGAAACACCTTTCAATTCAACTGCCATCGGTACTTATCGCATTCAATCTTGGGTTTCCCTTGCTGGAGATAATACGCCCATAAGCGATACCACTTATGCTACTTTTGAAGTATTACCTCCGCTTCCTTTACCGCTGATAGAAGATTTTGATGATAGTCAAGTGGATTCAGGTTGGTTTATTATTACGGGAGGTATTGACTTGGCAGAACCTGAAGACCACAATAATACTTCTTTTATTCTATCAGACAATATGTGGTTTGGTAATCCAATATCAGAATTTACCACTGCTTCTTATGGTCCCATCAACGAAGGGGATAGTTTATCTTTTACGTATCGGTTGGCAGAATGGCCAGATGCAACAATCCCTTTAGTATTGACAGAAGATACGCTGACTATTGGTGTATCGACCGATTGTGGGGCTACGTTTATTCCGATCCATCAAATTCATCAAGACAATCATATAGAAACTGCTGACTTTACAGAAGTGAACATTCCTTTGACAGACTATGTCGGACAAGGGGTTGCTTTTAGTTTTCAAATGCGCTGGGGTAATGGCGATTATTGGTTTGATATAGATGATATAAATGTATTAAGTTGTCCTGCGACTTTAGCCCTTACCACAGAAGTAGTAGAGGCAACAGGAGAAGAAGTAAATAATGGGATTATTACGATTGTCCCCACTCAAGGCTCAGGGATGTATGCCTATGATTGGATAAATTTTGAAACCACTTCCGATTCTTTAAGCAACTTATTGCCTGGGGAATATACCGTCATAGTCACAGATGCTTTACTGGGTTGCCAAGATTCTATTACGGTATCGGTAGGGATACTTTCCACTTCTGTTGAAGATATAGCGAGTATAGAAGAATTGGTCATTTATCCCAACCCTACTAATAACTCTGCCCAATTACAAATGTCTTTGCAAACCCCTGAGGCGACGACCATTCATATTCATAATGGAATCGGGCAAGCTCTCAAAACGATCAACATTGCTCCCACTACGGAAATTACGCAAGATTTAGGGATGAGTGATTTGCCAAAAGGTGTTTATTGGATACGCATAAGAGTAGGAGAGGAAATGCTTACTCGTAAGGTTTTTAAGATTGAATAAGCATCGCAGATTCCGCAGATTTTTTTATTGATTTCGATGATTAGATTTTTTTGATGATAAGATTAATTGCGGATGTAGCAGTAGAATGCTAGATCTGATAAAATCCTAAAAATCAAAAAAATCTAATCAACGAAATCCTAATTTAAAATCAGCGAAATCTGCGATTCAAAAGAGAATAAAATGAACAGAACACAAGCAAAAGCCATCCTAGAAGAAATGACCAAAACCCCCTCCTTGCTGCGCCATGCCAGAAGTGTAGAAATAGTCATGGCGGCACTAGCCAAGCATTTCGGAGAAGATGAAGAAAAATACAGTGTAGTAGGTTTATTACACGACGCTGATTATGAAAAATATCCAGAGGAACATCCAAATATCATCGTACAAAAATTAGAGGAGATGGGGGAAGCAGACATCGCTCATGCGATAGCTGGACATTACACCAAATGGAATGTGCCTAGAAATTCTTTGATGGATAAGTGCATTGTCGCAGCAGATGAATTAACGGGTTTTATTATTGCGGCTGCGCTCATTCGCCCTACTAAAATAGAAGGCATGAAAGTCAAGTCCGTGATGAAGAAATTTAAAACCAAAACCTTTGCGGCAAAAGTAGATCGGGAAGAAGTGCGCAAAGGGGCGGAACTATTAGGCTGGGAATTAAGAGATTTGATTGCTTTTATTATTCCAGTGTTGCAGGCGCATAAAGAGGAATTGGAAATTGCGGCTTAAGAAGATTGTTTGATGGTTGACTGTAAAACAATCAGCGAAGCTGAAATCATTAAACCATCATTTCAATTCAACAATCTTTTACAATGAAACCATCCAATCTAAATAAATTACCCCTTTCTAATACCGAACAATTACTGCACCTTGCGGCATTGATTGGCTTAGGGATTCATGGAGTAATCATTGCGATGTATTATCCAGGCTTGCCTGACCGAATTCCCATCCATTTTGGATTAGATGGACAACCAGATGGTTGGGGAGATAAATGGACGTTATTGCTATTATTAGGAGTGACGGTAGGTATGTTCGCTTTAATGAAATTTATCACTACGATTGGCGCAGATAAGTACAATTATCCCGTAACCATTACCCCACAAAATAGGGAGAAACAATATCTCCTGTCTCGTCAGCTAATTTTCATGATGAATGCGGGGATGATGGTTTTATTTCTGCTAATTACTTGGGCGATTATTCAGACCGCCAAAGGGAATTGGAACGGCTTGGGCCATTGGTTTTGGATAGCCTTAGTGGTTTTAGTCTTTGCACCGATCGGTTATACTTTGATAGAATCGCAGAAATATAAGTAGTAAAGTGGGCTTTTTTGATGAACCATTGACTGTTAGAAGCGGTTTTAATGGCTATTGAGCAATTCTCTATTTGTTTTTACATTGCCTCGCTTGCTGGCGCAAGCTCGGCAAATAAGGGTTCAGGAGGCAGGGATTAAAAAATTGACTTTAAAAAGCCAATTTTTTAAATCCCTGCCTCCTAAAATCCCTATTGCGAGTCGGCGATAGTCGCATATGCAGCATTTAAAACTTAACTAAAGTGTAATTAACTAATTGACAAACTACTACCTCTTCGAAAAATAACCCTCCCCTAACCCCTCCCTTAAAATGGAGGGGAATTCCTCCTCGAAAAAGGAATACTTTTATCGAGGGGACACTCCCCCTCTTCGTAAGAGGGGGTCGGGGGGAGTTCATTAGTTGAAGAGATTTAGTCTCTTACATATGAGTTAAATTTTTCATTCTGCAAATGCGGCGATAGTCGATGAGCATATTGTCTTGGTTTAATGTAAGTTCCCAGAAATATAAAACTAAAGATTCTATGAAAATAGGCATCGTTTGTTATCCCACTTATGGAGGAAGTGGCGTAGTTGCAACAGAGGTGGGCTTAGGTTTGGCAAGAAGAGGGCATGAAATACATTTCATTACCTACAAACGACCCGTCCGTTTAGCTCCTTTTCACGAAAATGTATTTTTTCATGAGGTGGCTGAAGCAGATTATCCCCTGTTCCAATATCCACCTTACGATACGGCGTTGGCCAGTAAAATGGTAGATGTCGTGAAGTATGAAAACTTAGATTTACTCCATGTGCATTATGCCATTCCCCATGCGGCGGTAGCCTATATGGCAAAAAAGATTTTATTGGCAGAAGGCAGATATGTTCCTGTGGTAACCACCCTGCATGGTACGGACATTACTTTAGTAGGCAAGCACCGAACCTTTGCGCCAGTGGTCGCTTTTTCTATCAATAAATCAGATGGCGTAACGGCAGTATCTGATTACTTGCGAAGAGAAACGCTCTCCCACTTTGATATTAAAAAAGAGATAGAAGTGATCTATAATTTCATCGACTTTGATCGCTTTAAAAGGGTCAATAAAGATCATTTTAAAAAGATGATCGCTCCCAATGGAGAACGTATCTTGACCCACGTGTCCAATTTTAGAAAAGTCAAACGAGTGGAAGATGTGATTCAGGTATTTAAAAGAGTTTATGAAAAAGTACCTAGCAAACTACTATTAGTAGGCGATGGACCCGAGCGACAAAACTTGGAAGAACTATGCCGTAAGATTGGCTTGTGCCACGAGATTCGATTTCTAGGGAAACAAGATGCTGTAGAAGAATTATTAGCTATTTCCGATCTTTTCATTTTGCCATCTGGCAATGAAAGTTTTGGTTTAGCTGCCTTAGAAGCTATGGCATGTGAAGTGCCCGTAATTTCATCCAATATCGGCGGTTTACCAGAAGTGAATATTCATGGCGAAACAGGCTTCTTAAGTGATGTAGGCAATGTGGATGAAATGGCGCATAATGCCATTACCATTCTAGAAAATGAAGAGATACTACAAAAATTCCGAGCCAATGCACTCGCTCAAGCTAAGCAGTTCGATATTAAAAAAGTACTTCCTCAATATGAGGCTTATTATGAGCAAATACTGAGTACAGCAGTTTATTGAGTTTAGAGTGAATAGTGAAGAATGAAGAGTATGTGACTTTGATATTCTCTAAAAATGCTCCACTTTATATTCTAAACTCCTCACTCCTCACTCCTAACTCCTAACTTTTCACTCTTAACGCTTACCATGGTCACTCACCACAAGCTATCCGTCACTAGAACTGCCCACTACTACACCCTCGGCACGCCAGGTAAACACATTAAAAAAGTATGGATCGTAGCACATGGCTACGGGCAGTTAGCGAGCACCTTTATCCACCGCTTTGAAGGATTAGACGATGGCGAAACCCTCATCATTGCCCCCGAAGGCTTATCCAAATTTTACTGGGGAAAGTTCACAGGCAAAGTGGTAGCCTCTTGGATGACGAGTGGAGATCGGTTGGATGAAATAGCCGATTATACCAATTATTTACAGCAAATATATGAGCAATACGTTCCCCAACTTTCAGAAGAAGTAGAAATTACTGTATTAGGATTTTCACAAGGTTGTGCCACGGTTGTCCGTTGGGCATTAGCTAAATTTCCTCATTTTCATAATCTAATTTGTTGGGCAGGTTCTTTTCCAGAAGACATTTCTTATCATGAACAGGCGAATTATTGGGAAGATAAAAAACTCTACTTTGCCTATGGCACTGCTGATCCTTTGCTATCCGAAAAACGGCTCAAGTGGTCTTTTGATGTGATAAAAGACAAGCAATTGGAGGTAACTACTTTTACCTTTGATGGAAAGCATGAGGTGGATAAAGAAGCGTTGACGACATTTGAGAATTTGCACCTTTCTTAGGGAGACTTTAATCTTGTATAAATGCACCGCCCTGCGCATATAGAATAGCAGACATCTGCGAATAGAAAAAGCGGGAGGGGGAGATGGCTGATATTTGGTAAGAGCATTTAAGATGTCAGGCACTTCCCTTCCCGCTTTTCCATGCTCAAGTTCCTGCCATCAATCCATTACAATTTCTCGTCGGATGGCTACGCCGTCCGATGAG